>JAEETC010000224.1 GCA_016286585.1 Prevotella sp.
TATATCAGCGACAAGGTAACAGGCAAGAAAACAAAGTCGAAGACCTCGGCAACAGGCCGAGTGGTGAAGAATGCCACAAGTGCCGCCACGCGTTCCATCACGAAGGAACTGACGCGCGACATTTTAGGCAACCTTGTTAAATAAGGTATAGCATATCACTTCCAATATATCGGTACATGCTCTGACGCAAGTTGAGCATGTACTTCATATGATAGAAGTTATCGATTTTCCATTGTCCATCCTCATACACCAGTTCAACACGGACTGGTGAATATGAGTCAGAGGCATAGACGGTAAAGGTTACTGCAGCCGTTTTCTCATTATTGGGTCCGATGAAGCAGTCTTCCACCTCAAACTCATCGAAGCTGATCAGGTTCGAGTCGTAAGTCATCGTCCAGCGGTTCACTTCGAAGAATAGCGAATTCGTCATGAACTCTTTCCTGCGTACAGCCATCAGGAGATCATTCCACCGTTTGCTGCAGAATGACTTGTCCAACCAGTCGTTATCGACAGAACCTCCCAGATAGGTACACTCCTGCTTGATAAGCCCGTAGATAGACCTCACACGTTCAAGCACGACCTGACGCTCTATAGCGAGCGCCATTTCCGACAATATGGAATCAGACTTTATCGTGTCTTTCTGTATCTCCTCCTTTGTGACACCACCCTCAGGAGCCCCTTTCCCAGACCTCTGACAGCTTGTAGATATCAAGCCAACAACCAATATTAATCCAATCAACAATAATTTCTTCACAACCCAAATATTACTAGAAAAAGCTCTCAATGATTAATTCGGGTGCAAAGATAAGGCAAAAATGCGGAATCACAAAACATTATGGCTAATTTTATAACTTTATAGTTATTTTTTAACGCAAACGGTATAAATATACCTCTCACACTCAACGGTTTCGAACTGAAATCGTTGATAATCGATGGCCGTCTTCAGGTCATTGCTGATGCCTGTACCAATCAGTTTTAATGAGGCTTCCTTCATGGTCCAGAGACGGATGAAAACCCTATCAGGATGCTCTGAGGACTCTATCTGTTGGATTTCCTCCTCGTTCATCGAGTAATGTACGAGTCCATCCTTATATTCACGGATGCTCTCCACGTCGACACCTACAGGCTGGTCGCTGACGACGCAGACAGCCGCCTCTTTGCAATGGCTCAGATTGAAGAAGATGTTCGGATGACCTGCGATGGAGGGTTTGCCGTGTTCATTGTATTCGAAGACGGGATTCTCCGTGATGCCATATTCCTCGCGGAGTCCCCGTTTCAGCAACTGATATGCCAGCACGCAGAGCCGCTGCCCCAGTTCATACTTGAACTTCAGCGCCTGTTCCCGTCTTTGCTCTGAGATATCTCTCAGCGCAGCTTCTAGGTCAAAGTCCCAAATATCTTCACTTACCAATAGTTTCATTTTGTTTACGGATTACTCCAATCCTATCTCCGGCATGGGTATCTTACGGTTAGGGTTCTCCTTGGCCCCAAGGTCCACCAGTTCACGGCCCTTCTGCACCACACTTTGCCGACCCGTTATCAGTTTGTTGTTCGTGCTGTCGTAGGCCTCCTGTACTTTATGGATTTTCTCTCCCAAATCGTTATATCGCTGTACGAAGTCGCCCAAACGGTCCAGCAATTGCTCTGCCAGTCCGAACACCTTCTGCTGGTTCTCCGCCTGCTGGTTCTGCACCCAGGCGATATGTATCATGTGGAGGATGCCCAGCAGATTCTGTTCACCCGTCACGAACACCTTCTTCTCGAACGCCTCGCGCCATAGTGTCGGATCATTCGCCAACGCCAGCTGCAACGATGACTCGAAGGGCACGAACATGATGACGAAATCCACCGTCTCACGCCCATTCTTGATATACTTCGAATAGTCCTTCCTTGCCAGTTCGTTCACATGCTGACGAACGCTCTTAATGTGCTCCTGCAGATAACGTTCTTTCTCTTCAGGATTCTCGGCATTCACATATTTCTCGTAGGCCACAAGCGACACCTTCGAGTCGACAATGGCATCCTGTCCCTGCGGATAGTGCAGTATAACATCGGGCTGCATCTCCTTCCCCGTCTCGTCATTTTTCAACGGGCGCCCCAACTCGTCTCTGAGCCTTGCCTGCACCTCATAGTGGATACCCTCCGTCAGTCCCTGCGAGGCCAGGAGGTCGCCCAGGATGATCTCCCCCATATTGCCGCTCACTTTATTGTCACGACGCAACACGTTTGTCAGACTATCCGTCTTCTCTCCCAGCTGCTGGGCCTGCTGAAGCATCTGCTGTATCTGTTCGCGGAACGAAGCCGAATGAGCCGCATTCTCCTTCTGCGTGTCAGCAATGGCCTTCTGCATATTGGTAAGGGCATCCTTCAACGGCTGGGTAATGCCCGTCATCGTCTCAGTATTCTGTTCCTTCAGTTTCGAAGCACTGGCCTCCATCAACTGCTGCGACAGGTTCGAGAACTGTTCGCGAGCCGTTCTCAACTGCTCCTGGAACTGATCCTTTGAGGCCTGCATCTGCTCCTTGAACTGCCGATCACGCCGCTGCAACTCCTCTTCCATTTGCTGGCGTACCAGTTCCAACTCCCTGCCCTGACTCTCTGCCTTTGCGTGGAGCGTCTTGTTCTCTGCCTCCAGATGGTTCACGCGACTCGTGGCGGCATTCAGTTGCTCTCCCTTCATTGAGAGCTCAATATCCTTCTTGCCGCCCTCGATGCGAAGTGTGTCCATCCGCCTGTCCATCAGCAGATAAAGTACCACGGCTCCCACCGTCACACCTATTATTATATATACTGCAATCATCATATCTGTTAAATTTGCTGCAAAATTACAAATTATTATGCATTATGCATTATTAATTATGAATTATTTTGTATCTTTGCCGCATAAAACTTACAATCTTAACAACTTAAAAACTTTTAGAATTATGGATTACAAGATTATCGACATCGAAGGTGTAGGCGACGTTTATGCAGAGAAGCTCGTTGCCGCAGGTATCAACAAAGTAAGCGAACTGCTCGAGAAGTGTGCAGCCCCCAAGGGCCGTCAGGAGCTGGCCGAGGCTACAGGCATCAGCGAGAAGCTGATCCTGCGCTGGACCAACCATGCCGACCTGTTCCGTATCAACGGCGTAGGTCCCCAGTTCTCTGAGCTGCTCGAGAAGGCAGGCGTCGACACCGTTAAGGAGTTCCGTCACCGTGTGGCCGAGAACCTGCAGCCGAAGCTGGAGGAAGTCAACGCCCAGTTCAACATCTGTGGCCGCGTGCCCTCTGTTGGCGAGGTTCAGAAGATGATCGACCAGGCCAAGGAGCTTGAGCCCAAGATGACGTACTAATTCCCTTTCATCCCTCCATCCCCTGACCACCCGTCAGGGGATTTTCTTTTCTACACTTAACGACACTCTTTGATGGATGGTTAAGGCTCAATCTGGGTCTTGGGCCAGTTGACGAGGAAGAGTTTTTCTGTGGCGCGGGTGAAGGCAGTATAGAGCCAGTGGATATAATCGGGAGTGAGCATATCATCAGTCATATAGCCCTGATCGAGATAGATATGCGACCATTGTCCGCCCTGGGCCTTGTGACAGGTGACGGCATAGGCAAATTTCACCTGCAAGGCGTTGTAGTAGCGATCGGTCTTGAGTTTCTTGATACGGTCTGCCATGTGCGGGATGTCGGCATAGTCCTCCAGCACGGCGTTGTAGAGATGTTCCTGCTGCTCACGGGTAAGGGCTGGGGCTTCGGTGGTGATGGAGTCGAGGATAACGATGGCAGTCAGTTCGAAGTCGTCGTAGTCAGGGAACTGCATCGTCACCTCAGCGAAGCGGAAGCCATAGAGTTCGTGGATATTCCTGACGCGCCGCACCACAGCCAGATCGCCATTAGCGATAAAGTCGATGCCACCCGACTCCTGGCTCTTGACTCCTGTCTCCTGACCCCAAAAGTAGTTGTTCTTCACAATCATCAGCAGATCACCACGACAGAGTTCGTCCTCACGGTCAAGGATGGTGTTACGGATGCCTTGATTATAAATGTTCGCGCGTTTGTTGCTGCGCGTGATGACCATCGTCTCATCCATGCCCACACGGCTATAGCTGGAAGAGAGACTCTCTATCAGCTCGTCGCCAGGGATCACCTGGATATCCGCAAAGCCCTTGAACCTTATCTGTGGAAGAAGTATTCTCACTCCACGCTCCTCACTCCATATTCCTCGAATCCTCGTGGCATTCCAGAGGATGCCCGATTCCTCGCTCTGACGGAGCACCTGATTCAGGTCACACTCATAGACCTTCATGCCATAGCCACGCAGCATGTTAGTGGAGAGGGCCGGACT
>JAEETC010000225.1 GCA_016286585.1 Prevotella sp.
GCCCTCACCACCATCATCCAGCGCTCCGGCATCGACCTCGACCTGCAGAGTACCGTTCAGGTGGTGGAATACATCAACGGCAAGTTCCGTGGTGTGGTCAACATGCGCGAGCCAAGCAACGACAAGTTCGTCTATGCCAACTTCGGCTATGACGATGAGGAGATCGATATGTTTGAGAACAAGACGTTTAAGAACGGTACTGACGAAGCCTTCAATCAACTCTGTGACCTCGCCAAGCATATCAATGACCCAGGCGTCTACGACAAGATCCAGGCATTGCTCGACATCGACGAGTTCACCAACTATATGGCTGCAGAACTCTTCCTTGGTCACGACGACTGGCCCGACAACAATGTCAAGGCCTATCGCAGCCAGGACAACGGTCGATACCGCTTTGTACTCTTCGACCTCGACTATGCCTTCTACGGCCGAGGCATGAAAAACAGTCCGGGACAGGTGCTCGATGACGGCAAGGGGATTGCCATCATCAGTATGTTCCTGAACCTGCTTAAACACGACGAATACCGCAAGAAATTCATCGACACGTTCTGCCTGATGGGTGGCAGCGTCTTTGAGCAGCAGCGTGCCGCGGCCATCGTCGACGAGCTGGCGGCAGCCATGCGCCCGATGTCTGAACTCGACGGCTATGTGCCCGATAACTCTGCCAACACCATCAAAAACAATTTGAAGACCCAAATGGCGACGATGGCAAACCTGCTGCAGCAGTACAGTCCGATGAAACTGTCGAGTGCGAAGAAACTGTCTGTGTCACTCAATACCGACACCGATGGGGCCCATCTCTACATGAACGGACTTCAGGTGCCGTATGCCGCTTTTGACGGACAATTGTTCATGCCTGTCACCATAGAGGCTAAGGCTCCCGCGGGATACACTTTCGCCGGATGGAAGAAAGGGGCCACCGCCTCTATAGAACTCATCAACACCTATGACACATGGAAATACTACGACAAGGGTGCGCCGGCATCCAACTGGTATTCCGACAGTTTCGACGACTCTGGCTGGTCGTCAGGACAGGCACCGTTAGGTTATAAGATGTCGGGGGTGAAAACCACCGTGAGTTACGGCTCGAATGCCAACCAGAAAAATCCGGCCACCTATTTCCGCAAGACCGTCAAACTCGATACCACACCCACACGTAGCGACTATTTCCTGTTGAACTATCAGATAGACGACGGTTTTGTCATCTATGTCAACGGTAAGGAAGCCGGGCGCTATAATATGCCTAACGGCAACATCACCTTTAACAGCTTCTCAACCTCCTATGCCGGCGATACCCCCCTGACGGGTACGCTCGAGCTGTCATCGTCGCTGTTCAAAAGCGGCAACAATACCATCGCCGTTGAGATTCACAACAACAGTTACACGTCCAGCGACCAGTTCTGGGCGGCCGAACTGCTGACCACCGTCGGCTCCAGTTCCAACGAGGTCGTATCAACAGAACCCGTCATCGACCTGACGGCCAGCAACAGCAAGCAGTCGTTCGTGGCCTGTTTCACTCCTATCTCTGATGAAGAGCAGTCTGCCCAGGGCATCACTCCCGTACGCATCAACGAGGTCAGTGCCGCCAACAGTATCTATGTCAACGAATACTTCAAGCGCAACGACTGGGTGGAGCTCTATAACACCACCAGCCAACCCATCGATGTGGAGGGCATGTACCTGACCGACAAGGAGTCAAAGCCGAAGAAATACCAGATCACCAAACGCGAAACCAGCGCCAAGACCGTGATTCCGGCCCACGGATTCCTGATCGTGTGGTGCGACAAGCTGGAGCCGGAGACACAGCTGCATGCCGACTTCAAGCTCGCTGCCGAGGGAGGTCTCGTCATGCTCACTGCCGCCGACGAGTCGTGGAGCGACATACTGACCTATCCAGAGCACCTTGGGGACCAGACGGTGGGCCGTTATCCTGACGGAGCCCCTGACGTCTTCGTGATGAACATTCCCACGATCGCCCAGGCCAATATCACCTCGAGTTATCTGGCCGCCGTCGAGCAGCCAGAACAGACGGGCATCCGTCAACTCATGGCCGATACTGCCGACAATGCCAGTATCAGCTACCGTGTGGGCAGTCTCATGATACATAGCGCCATGGACACCGACCTCCAGCTGAAGGTGGTGAATCTGGCAGGACAGACGCTGATGGCTGTTCCCGTCCAGCTGAATAGCGGTTATGCGGAGGTGAGTGTCGGTCAGTTGCCTGCAGGTGTTTACATCGCAAGCATCAACGACGGACACGGCCAGAAGGCATCGTGCAAGTTCGTGATAAGCACTACGCGATCGCGCTGAAAATCAGAGGCTCCCGGCGTTTCAAAGAGACATCCCCTACAGACTTCTTCTCTAAACGGATCAGGGAAGAAGTCTCCTTGTTTTTCTTCGGAGCCAGCACTTTTTGATACTCCTCAGGATTCTTCAGCAGGCGGATGGCCTCCTTCAGCTGATTGTCATAGTTGAGGCCAGCCTCGATGGCGCCCGCCTGATAGTAATAGGCAGAGATGATCTCCGATTCGAGAATCTGACGGATTACACGCTCATGACGGTCGAGGTCGAAAGCCACGTCGTGGTTCAACTTCGATTCCAAGCTGTCGAAAGCGGCCTTCGACTCGTCATAGTAGCCCTCGAACTTAGCTGTCTTCACCAGTTCGGCAAACTGTTTCTTGCTGACGGGATCGTAGGTGAATCCACTCTTGATGACTCTTTCGCGGAACTCCTGCCAATCGGCATCTGTCAGATGGAACTCTGCTGCCGGAGCAATCGTCGGATGCTTGGCAATGTAGTCCACCACATAGTCGAACATCACCTCCGTAGAGTCTTGCCCGGAAGCTGAGAGATAGAAGGCGATATTGGGAATGGTGTCGCCCTTCAGTTCCACATCGGGTTTGATACCGCCGCCGTCACGCACCTCCCTTCCGTTACGGGTATAGAACACCTTTGTCAGCGAGTCGGGGATGTGCTCACGATAGCCGCCGCTGCCCTTCTTGTAATTGATGGCTTGGATGCATCGGCCGCTGGGGATATAGTATTTCGAGGTCGTCACCTTCATATTCGTATTGTAAGGCAGGTCGATGGGCAGTTGCACAAGGCCTTTCCCATACGTGCGCGTACCTAATATTATTCCTCTGTCCATGTCCTGGATGGCACCACTGGTGATCTCGCTGGCCGAAGCCGTCTCACCGTTTACCAGCACCACCATCGGCATCAGCGTGTCGAGCGGTTCCACACGGGTCTTGTATTCTTTAGACGACTGTTTGAACTTGCCGCGGTTCTCCACCACGGTCAACCCCTTGGGCAGCCAGAGGTTCAGGATGTCCACGGCCTCCTGCTCCGATCCGCCGCCGTTGCCTCGGAGATCCAATACGAGCGAGGTGGCACCTTGTTTCTTCAGGTCAATCAGCGCCATCCGCACATCCTTGGAACAGCCCTCCGTAAACGAGTTCAAGTTGATATAACCCACGTTCTCGTCCCTGATACCATAGTAGGGCAGCTCGGGCAATTTGATATTCCTGCGGGTGATCTTGAAACTCATCAATTTCCCCGTCGAGGGGCGCATCACCTTCAGCAGAAAGCTTGTGCCAGGCTCGCCGCGAAGATGTTCGCTCACGTAGCTGACAGCCTTGTCGGTCATCATCGAGTCGTCAATGCTCAGTATCACATCTCCCTTCTTCAGTCCCACCTCGGCCGCAGGCATGCCGGCATAAGGCTCATCGATCACGATACGGTCCAGCTTCTGGTGCTTGCGGATAAGGGCGCCGATGCCGGCATATTTGCCAGTGAGCATCATCCGCAGGTTCTTTGTCTCATCCTGGGCATAGTATTCTGTATAAGGGTCCAGACTCCTGAGCATAGCGTTGATGCCCGTGCCGATGATCTCCTTCGGGTTCAGCGTGTCAACGTAAAGCAGTTCCAGGTTCTTATACAACTGGTTGAAGATGTCCAGATGCTTGGCCACCTCGAAGTTATGATCCTTACTCTTTTGAGCCTGAGCGGTGAACGACAAGCCCGACAGCAACAGCATCAGTGCGATATATCTTTTCATAATCTCTTATTTATATTTCACCTTTTTACCTTTAATTGGCGCTGCAAAATTACACGATTCTATCAAGAAAATACCCTTTTCTTTGCTTTTTTTGCAAAAAAACAACATTTCCTTGAAATTTTTTGCCCAAAAGTTTGGTTGTTTCAAAAATTCGCCGTACTTTTGCACCCGCTTAACAGCAAAACCTGCTTCAGTAGCTCAGTTGGTTAGAGCACCTGACTGTTAATCAGGGGGTCGTTGGTTCAAGCCCATCCTGAAGCGC
>JAEETC010000226.1 GCA_016286585.1 Prevotella sp.
GGCCAGCGGAGCACGGGCACTTTCAGCACCTTCAAGGCCTCGAATACATCCTTGCGGTAGCCGTTGATGTTGGGTATCTGTGAGTTTTCGCCTACCCAAAGGCCGCCGTAGATGCAAGAGCCGAGGTGTTCGGAGAACTGTCCGTAGATCTCGCGGTTGATCTTGGCTCCCGCCTTGTCGGCGTGAACCGTTGCTTTCACGTTTTCAGCGGCCGTTGCCCCTGTGGCAAAGGCCAGCGCGATGGTCATTGTCAAAAATACTTTCTTCATATTTACAAAATTAATAAAAAAATCACCTTTTCACTCTTTACTTGATTCTGAGGCACAGCATGGTCAGGTCGTCGTTAGGTTCGGCACCGTTGCGGTGTTTCTCCACCTCGTCCTTCATAATCTCGATCACGTGTCGGGTGTTGTCGAAGTGGGTGTGGCGCAGGATGTCGAGGATGCGTTCCTGACTGAACTGTACCTGGTCCTTGTCTTCAGCCTCGTTCAGTCCGTCGGTATAGACGAACAGCGGACGGTTCTTGATGCTCTCTATCGTCTCGCCCTTGAATACGAGTCCTGGCCACATGCCGATGGGTGCGTTGGGCAGCATCTTCATGAACTCGGTCTCCCGCAGGCCTTTCTCCGTCGTCTCATTCTTCGTCATAAGTATGGGCGGGTTGTGTCCAGCATTGCAGAAGTCGAGTTTGCCCGTGTTCAGGTCGAGGAGTCCGATGAACATCGTGACGAACATAGCGTGCTCGTTGTCATCGTCAGAGAGGGCCGCATTCATGCGGGTGGCCATCTCGTCGGGCATCATGTGCTGAGTGGCGAGGGTACGGAAGAGTCGGGTGGCCTGTGCCATGAAGAGCGAAGCGGGCACACCCTTTCCGCTCACGTCGCCGAGACAGAAGTAGAGCTCGTCGCCCAGCAGCAGATAGCCGTAGAGATCGCCGCCCACCTCCTTGGCGGGCATCATCGAGGCGTACATGTCGAGACCCTCGCGCTCAGGGAAGAGGTTGGGCACCATCGACATCTGGATGTCGCGGGCGATGCGCAACTCACTCTCGATACGCTCCTTGGCAGCCGTCGTCTCCTCCAGCTTGTCGTAGGCGGCCTGCAACTTCTCATGGGCAACGGCCAGATGGTGCTGGGCCTTACGGCGATGGAGTGTATAGACGGTGAAGAACACGATCAGCAGGATGAGGGCAGAGGCAGTGCCTATCAGCCGCTGCATCGTCAGGTCGGCCTTTTGGTGGGCTATTTCAGCCTCTTTCTGATTGGTCTCGTAGATGGTGGCCAGCTCTGCGGCATCGTCGATCTTCGACCGTGTGATCGCGCTGTCGAGGGCCTCGCAGATCTGGATGCCTACGGCAATAGCGCTGTCCATGCGGTGTGCTCCGACATTGGCGCGATATTTGGGCAACAGATACTGCTGGATGTTGTCGAGCGTCAGGTCGATGTCCTGAGCGTTCAGCAGACGGTCGAGGTCTTTATAGTTGTCGGCGGCCTCGTTCCATCGTCCGGCAGCCATAAGGTAGTCGTTAGCCAGCAGCTTTCCCTTAGCCGTCTTGAAGAATCTGTTGGTGATGGCCAGTCGGTAGTAATCTGAAGCCTCTTTCTTCTCGCCCAGTCCCTCCAGCGCAATCGCGCGGCAGAGATCTGTCTGGCCATGTGTCTCGTGCGTAGCCTCTGCCTTCGTGGATGGTATCTCCTCGTATTTCTTCACCAGCCCGTCGGCACGGTCTATCCATAACAGAGCCTCCTGATACTCCTTGAGGGCCAAGTAGTTCTCAATGATGTCGGTGGTATTGAGATACGTGTTGATAATCAGATGGCCTGTGCTGTCGGTGTCAAAAACTTGCTCCATCGACGTGTAAGCTTCCTCGAAATTCTCTTCTGCAGCGCTTGAGTTACCCAGGTTCAACTGGCAGCAGCCGATGGTGTTGAGCAGTGTGGCATAGTCCGACTGGGAACCCTGTTTCGATTGCTTCATCCTGTCGAGCGCATCCATCGCTATCTGGAGCGCATCCCGATAGGCACCTTTCTTCGTCAAGATTCCTGCCAGCCGACGGGCAGACTTGGTATAGTTCAGTTGGTCTTGCTCATTGCGTATCTCTCCTTTTACCGCCTTCTTGTAATGGAACTCAGCCGAGCGCATGTTCCCAAGATAGTAGTTGGCCACACCCCTCCAGCGGGCGATATTCATTTCCGAGATTTCGCCTGTGTCCTCCAGACTATCAATGATAGC
This sequence comes from Prevotella sp., assembly GCA_016286585.1. Classification (GTDB taxonomy): domain Bacteria; phylum Bacteroidota; class Bacteroidia; order Bacteroidales; family Bacteroidaceae; genus Prevotella. The sequence continues at coordinate 2,233 of JAEETC010000226.1, forward strand.
CAGCACCTTCAGGTAATCCTTCGCATTTCCTGCTGCAAACAGCAGACTGTCGGCCTTGCTAACATTGGCATCCCTGCGTATTTCGCCGCTACACGACCACATCATGACGATAGTGGTCATCATCATGATGGGCAGGACTTTCCAGCTTCTGGTTCTCATTGCTTCAATATTTATGGGTTATGAGATGATTTTGGCAACAAAGGTATAAAATATTTCCTATATTTCCAACACTTTTCCAGTCTTTTTTCATATTTATTGAAAAATACATAAAAGCCCACGAATCAGTTGATTTGTATGTCGATGGATTCTGAGATGTTGAGCTTGGTGTCTGTGACCTTGAGAGTGAGGGTGCCGGGCTGGTGACCGCTACGCACGATGACCACCAACTGACCGTTAAAGAGCTTCATCGTGGGTTGCTTGAAGGGTTCAAGACTCGTGGCATCGCCGTTGCAGACGGCCTCGAAGGTGCCTGCGCCAGTGACCTCGAACGTCAACTGGTCTGAAGCGTCGGGGATGAGTGTCCCATTAGCATCGGTGAGAGAGACGGTGATGAAGGCGAAATCGTCGCCAGAGGCTTTTAGAGGTGAGAGGTGAGAGGTGAGAGGTGAGAGATTTGCTGATTGGGTCCAGACATCGAGGGCCAATTTGGCGGGTTTGCCAGCGGTACGGATGGATTGTTCGCCAGCAGCGTTGCCGACAGCATCATAGACGACCACCTTCAATTCTCCCGGCTCGTATTTCACGTTGTTCCAGCGCAGACGGTAACGGTCAAGTCGCTCGCTGGGATTCTTGGATGTCTTGCCCTGACTCTTGCCGTTCAGGAAGAGCTCAGCGGTAGGGTAGTCGGTATAGCAATACACGGGCGTCACCTTGCCAATACGATTTACTTTATCCTTTTTCGTGAGTCCCCAACTCCAGTGAGGTAACAGATGGATGGTGTGATCCTCCTTCTGCCAGCGCGAACGATAGAGCCAGTAGCGGTCCTTGGGCAGTCCGGCGAGGTCGCAGATGCCGAAGTAACTGCTGCGCGAAGGCCAGTACTCATCGTAAGGTGTCGGCTCGCCGAGGTAGTCGTAGCCCGTCCATACGAACTCTCCGATTACCCACGGCTGGTCGTCCTGCCATACCCAGTCGTCATCGGGAAGGTTCGACCACGAGCAGTATTCCACATCGTAGCTGGAGCATTGGCCGTCGGCCTTCTTGATGGCTGTGGGGTCGTAGTGAGGTGACCAAGAGGCATATTGTGAGTTGTCGGTGACCTCCACCGGGAACTTATACACCCCTCGGCTGCTCACCGTCGAAGCGGTCTCTGAACCTAAAAGGAATCCCTGCGGCAGTCGCTCGATATTGTTCTGGTATTTATGCACGCGGTAGTTGAAGCCCGGCACATCCATCACCTGAGCAAAGCCGTTCCTCAGGGCTTCGTCGGCACGGTCCATACCTTGAGTGACGGGACGGGTGGAGTCGAGGCTGTGACAGAGATCTTGCAGCTTCACAGACCAGTCACGACCCCGTGCGCTGTTTTGTTCGGGAATCTCGTTGCCTATCGACCACATCACGATGGAGGGATGGTTGCGGTTGGCCAGCACCAGGTTCTCGATATCTTTCTGCCACCAGTCGTTGAAGAATCGGGCATAGCCGTTTTTACACTTGGGGTAGATCCACATGTCGAAACTCTCGGCCATCACCATCATACCAAGCGAATCACAGAGTTCCATCTGCATCTGCGAGGGCATGTTGTGCGAGGTGCGGATGGCGTCGCAGCCCATGTCCTTCAGGGTCTTGATCTGTCGGATGAGGGCACTTTTGTTGATGGCAGCCCCCAAGGGACCGAGGTCGTGGTGCAGACAGACACCCTTCAGCTTGCGCGTCACGCCGTTCAGTTGGAAACCACCCTCCTTGGAGCACTTCACTGTACGGATGCCGAACTTCTGACAGACTTCATCGACCGTCTGGCCGTTTCGCATGTATTTGATACGGGCTATATATAAATAAGGTGTCTCCGGCGTCCATAGGTTGGGGTTGGCGATGCTGAAGGTCATATCGGCTTCTCCCTGGTTGCTGATGGCGGAGGT
>JAEETC010000049.1 GCA_016286585.1 Prevotella sp.
CCGTCCTCTACCTGCAGCACGGCTGGGGTGAGAACGAGACCAGCTGGCCCGTACAGGGTAAGGCCGGCATCATCATGGACAACCTGATTGCCGACGGCAAGATCAAGCCCTTCATCGTCGTGATGGCTTACGGTCTGACCAACGACTTCAAGTTCGGCACCATCGGCAAGTTCACCGCCGAGGAGTTCGAGAAGCTGCTCATCGACGAGCTCATCCCCGTTATTGACAAGCAGTTCCTCACCAAGCCCGACAAGTGGAACCGTGCACTCGCAGGTCTCTCGATGGGCGGCATGGAGACGAAGCTCATCACCCTGCGTCGTCCCGAGGTGTTCGGCTACTGGGGTCTGCTCTCTGGCGGCCAGTATGCTCCCGATGAGATCAAGGATCCGAAGGTCGTGAAGTACATCTTCGAGGGCTGTGGTGACAAGGAGAACCCCGACGGCATCAACAAGAGCGTCGCCGACCTGAAGGCTGCCGGCTACAACGCCGAGGGTCTCATCTCCGAGGGCACCGCCCACGAGTTCCTTACCTGGCGCCGTTGCCTCTATCAGATGGCCCAGAGCCTGTTCAAGTAAGATGCTACCTATCCATATTCACACGAGGGCGACCGCTTCTGCGATCGCCCTCTATCTTTTTGAGTATTATTTCCAATTTTCAGGTCTATTAATAACATACCCATTGCTGAGGATAACATTGTCTGACCACTCCTGTGAAAAGCGAAAAAAAACAAAAGATTTGGAGGTTTCAGATATATTATCTATCTTTGCAGCATTAAATGCAAAGGAGTATGGAAGAAAAGAGGTATCCTGTAATCGAAGAAGAGGACGGCGTCGGCAGATGCTGCGAGCCTCCCGTTGGCTATGCTGCAACAGGTAGTGGATACGCAAACTCATTGCCTGAGGAAGATGTGATGGTCTCTGATAACTACGATCCAGGTATTGGCCCTTATACGATGGAGGAACTGAATGCTCGTATAGACGAGGCTGAGGAGTTCATAGCGCAGGCAGAAAAGGGAGACTGGAGTAATTGGGTGACAGAAGAACAATCTCTTGCTAATCTGTATAGCAAATACCCATGGCTCAGGTAAAATGGACAGTTAAGGCAGACCGCCTCTTTGACCAATACGTATTCAATGCTTTTCTAGAGTTCGGACGAAAGACACACGTCTGGAATGACACGATTAAGACCAGGACAAAACCTGTGGAATAAGAATTCAATAAAAGTAATTATGAAAAAGATAGTTGTAACATTATGTTTCGCTTCATTTTTGCAAGCCAATGCCCAGACTAATCCAAAGCCTGGGTTTGTTATCACCAATGCCAATGATACCATATACGGCATGATAGACTATCGCTCGGATGCCAAGAATGCGTATGAGTGTCTGTTTATGAAAGATGGTGATGCAAAATATAGAAGCTATAGCCCGGACGAATTAAGCGGTTATCGCTTCACAGACAACGGTATATTTTATGTGACGCGGACATTCCCCTTAGAGGGTAAAGATAAGACATTTTTTGCAGAGTTCCTTCTACAGGGAGGGGTTAGCTTATTTCGTCATAAGGAAAATGATACGGACTATTATTATATGGTCGATGAGACAGGCAAAGTGGCTACAGTGAAGAATACGGGCGTGATGGCTGCTTCTCCTGCTGAGGTTGATAAGGCAAAACGCGATGCTTTAAGAGAAGCTAGTCAGATGTTTGCCCTGAGCAGCAAGGCGCAGGAAGCACTTTGGGAAAAGGAAATCAATGCAGTGAACCTTACAAAGATAACCCGTGATTATGATATGGAGTATTGTACGGAGAGCGGCGACTGCGTCCAATTTCAATACGACCAGAAAGCTTCTCAAAGTATCCAAGTAAAATTCCGTCTGCAGGTTTCCTGTGGTATAGGCCTCAATTCGCTTGAGCCTACAGGGAATGCCTATGACAAGGAGAACAATCAGACGATGACAGCTTTTGTTCCACAGTTGGGTATCGGTGTTGATTTCCTGTTCCCCAGAAGTAAACAGCATTGGTCTTTGCAGGCTTTGGCTATTATTGGCCGATGGAATCTGTCTAAAAAAATGCGTGACCTCTACTATTCTGATGAAGAGACCAGTTCTATGAAATACTGGAATGTAGAAGGGCAAGTCGGTGCAGCCTATCATTTCAGTCCGAAACAGAATATCTCGCCAGTTACGCGTGCTGGTTTGGTGATAGACCAAGCAATCTCTCCTTCGATAGACCGTCTGGTTGGATACCATGTAGGAAAAGGAGCCAATGATATCCATACAGCATACGGCTTCTACTTGGGAGCCGGTGTAGATATGGCAGCAGGTAGTCATTTGTTTAGACTGACGGCAGAATACAAATGGAGTCGTGCAAGTTTTTCGGGCTTGAACAGTAGCTATATCGCACTCTGTGCAGGAATCAGATTATAAAAACACGTGAGTGAACGTTGTGTATAAAGTAACTCTGTAACAATGACATAACAAAAGAACCATCCCCCTGTAACATGCCGTGAGCGGGATACAAAAGCGGGCAAGTCTTTCTGTGCCGCAAGGAAGTGTAAGGATATTTCGCAAATACAAAACTGATAACAATACGCCTGATAATCAGGGAGTTAGACAGTGAAGAGTTTGGGCTAAGGAAAGTGGGAGTTTCGTGGCAGGAAAGTCGGAGTTTCATGGCAGGAAAGTCGGAGAAACAAGGCATGGACTCTGGAAAGAAGGACATAGTGATGGAGATGTAAAAGTTTTTCACAAGATAACATAGACACGTGAAAGCAGCGAAGACAGGAAGCGATGACAATGATGACAGCTGTCAACTGTCATCACTGTCATCGATCGCGCCTAAGCACACTGATGCCGATTAGTAACGGTATGGACCAAAATAATAATGATGGGGCGCGAACCCCATCATTATTTATAAGAGAAAGAAGTGATTCTTACTTCGTCAGGAACTTCTTGCCGTCCTTCACCACGATGCCCTTGTATGTCTTAGACACACGCTGGCCAGCGAGGTTGTAGACAGCAGAAGAAGTGGGCTGCTGAACCATGACACCGTTGATGCCAGAGAACTGACGAGGATCAGTGCCGGCACCCTCCTTCACGAAGAAGTTAGTTTCGCCTGTACCGTTGATCAGGTTCTCAGAAGTCTTACCATCTGCATTAGCATCTTCTTTGAGATACCACTTAACGTCCTTGATCTCATAGTCGCAAGCCTCCTTGATTTCAGCCATGTTAAAGGCGATAGACTGCATGTCGTTAGCCTCGTTGGGTACAGTGAATGTAGCCTCGAAGTCCTGCCACTCGGTGGTGAAGTTCACATCGCCGATAGCACCCCAGTGCAGATAAGCGCCAGGAGCGGCGTGGCACTGTGTAGAGGTCTTAGCCTCCTTAGAAGCCTTATACTTGAACGAGATAACGGTAGCCTCACCAGCACTCAGCGTGCGGTTAGCAACAATCCAGAACTGGTTGTCCCAAGGCTGACCAGTTGCATCGGGATGATCGTCATCCGCCACGAAATCTCTCTCCTGACCCTTTACGATCACGACAGTCGGGTTAGTAACGATAGCGACAGGCTCCTTATCCTCTTCACCTTCGAGCTTCACGAAGTTGATCTGCTTGCCCTCTGTATCGATAGAGATTGTCCATACACCAGCTGCGGGGAGCTTAATCTTGGCATTTGAAGCCTCGGTATAGTCGAGCCATGTGTCAGGATCGTTCACAACAGTGCCAGAAGGCTTCAGGGTAGCACCCTTATAGGCCTTGTCATTACCACGAACGGTAGAGATCATCACCTCGTTCACCCAAGTGTCCTTCTTACCCTTTGTACCAACGGTAGCAATCATCAGGTCTTCGCTCTGAGCGAATGCGATGGCGTTGTCGTAGTCGTACTCAATACCAGTAGCGGTGTTGGAAGCAGCCACGAAGAGACCCTCGTCGAGCTTCATGGTAGCAACAGAGAGATCGTCGAAATAGAAGTCAACGGCATTCTTATTCTCCGGGTTCAGGTTGAATGCGATAGACCAAGCGTCAGTAGCAGCATCGGGAACAGTGAATACACCATCGAAGTCCTGCCACTCGGTGGTGAACTTCACATCACCTACAGCCTGCCAGTGCACATAGTCAGAGGGGTTCTGGTGATGGAACTGGGTGTTGGTTGTAGCAGCCTCAGAAGCCTTATAACGGAAGTGGAGCTTGAACTGGTTACCAACCTTGAAGACCTTGGCATTCGGAGCCTGGATCCAGAACTGGTTGTCCCATGCAGAAGCATCGCCCTCAGTATCGGCAGTCTTACCATGAACAACGAATACGTGGTTGCCTGCCTTATCAGGATCCTCTACGATGTCAGAGGGGAACGGATCCCAACCGTCATTCTCATTCATGTTACGACCTTTCTCCTTACCCCATGCGCAGATGGTGAAGTTCTTCTCCTGGTCGTTGAATCGGATCTCGGGATCAGCCCAAGCCTTCTCAGCATCACCATTGGTGAGCTGCTCGATCCACTCTACAGGGCGCTCTTCCTTACCTTCGTGGGTAATCTTCAGATAAGCGATATCCCAATCGCCTACATAGTCACCGCACTGCATGAGGATGTTACCATTGGCCTCTGTGCACTCATAGTCAACGGTACCTTCCACCCAGTCTGTCGTGATGGCAAACTGGCCATAAGGTGTCTGACCGAAACCGAGCATAGACACATTCTGAGCCACAGAACCCTTCACCTTGAAGTGAAGTGTGTAGACAACACCTACCTCAGCGTCAACGCCGCCGATGGGATGGAACTGGCAGTCCCAAGAAGGATCAGTTGCTTCCTCACTGTGGAAGTGAAGGCAACCATTTGCAATCGAGAGACGTGCTCTTGCAGACTCACTGGCACCCCAGCCGTAGAACTTAATCTCCGAGCCGTCAGCGAGTTTAGAGAAGTCGACTTCTGCATCGACAATCTCTTTCGCGTTTGCCCCCAAGAAACATGTCAAGAGGGCAAGAAGAGTAAAAAATTTCTTCATAATTGAATAGTTTAAGTGAATAAATAATAATAGAGTTAAAAATATAACATAAAAAACCTTAGTTCCTTACTTACCACTGAGGGCATCGCAGAAGGCCTTGTAGGTGGCATTACGCACCCAGTCCTTACTCTTGGTGTCGATAGACCAGAGGCCCACGGGATCGCTCGTATCAGCCATGTTGCCCTTACAGATACCAGCCTGCTTGTCGTGCGGGATCTTCGACATATAGGTCTTGATGACGTAGGCATAATAGTCGGCCAGCTTCTGACGCTGAGCTTCTGTGATATCCTTTGCTGCCACATTGAGGCCGTCAGCATCGAGATACTTGATGTCGAAGTTAGAGAGACGGATCAGCTTGCCTGTAGAAGCCAGATTGTCGAGGAGGGCGTTCAGAGAGGCCACGTTGGCATTCTGCTTCTCCTGATCCTCGCTATAGCTGAGGTCTAACTTGGCATTGATACCATCGATCTTGGCACCGTTGTTGTCCCAGATGTTGATCCAGTACTTGAAGCTGTCGAATTTCTTCTGGGCATCAAGTCCAGACTCACTGACGAAGAACTTCAGGTCGGAGGGGTTACCACCATGCTTCTCGTAGGCAGCGCTGGCCACCTTGGAGACAACCGGGGCATAGTTGTTGCTGCCCAGAATGTCCTGCCAGAAAATCTTGTCGGTAGAGTGCTTGAGGTCATACATACCGTTATCGAGCTCTGCCTTCGTGTCGATAGCCTCGTCGAGGAGGTCGAACGATGTGATGCGGCCTGCGTTGATCTTCATCAGACCATCGCACCATGCGTTGAGGGCGTAGTTGATGGTGTCAGTACGCTCCTGAGCCGTCTGCGGACGGTGGTTGTCAGGATAGTAACCCACCTCCACTTTCTGGATATAGAAGACGGCAGAACGGGTATTCTCGATTCTCAGGTAACCCTCTGTCTCGCCTTCTGCGCTCTGGCTCTCCACGACCACCTTGGTCAGCTTACCAGCCTTCAGCACGAACTTTCCGTCAGGACCGCTGCCATTCACCTTCTTACCAGAGAAAGTGACATTGAAAGAAGCATCCTTGTCGGCCTTGGCCCAGAATGTTGTGGTGTATTTAGCGAGCGGATCGACATCGAAACCTTCGATGATACGCACATTACATGCAGTACCGACCTTCAGCATGTTCTGACCATCATATTGGGCGATGGAAGCAGAACCTTTCTCGACCGTTCCCTCGAACTTCGTCATCGTATTGAAGTCGACGGACTTGCCCTCCACATAGTCAACCTGAATCTCAATCGGTGCTGTGAGCACATTCAGCCAATCGTCTGCCTGGTTGGCATTAGCGACGATCGGGCTGCCGAACACCTCACCGCCAATCTCTTCCACATGGTCGAGAAGGTCCTTCATATCGAGGAAGTTCATCACACCCTTGCTGCTGATGATGGAACCAGACATCAGAGAGGTTCCGAAGGCGACATTGTCGAAATTGGTCATAGCAGCGGCATGAGCCAGCTCCTGCTTATTGAAATCCGACACCTTGAGCATCGCACCGATAGACATATTGGCGTATGTCTCTCTGTCGATATATGACTTGACGGGCGCCAAGTCCTTATACGGCTCTACGAAACTCGGATCGGGCTCTGCATTGAAATCGTCTGTCACATTATAGTCGGCACAGGAAACTGCGAATGCACCTGCAGCCAACATCAAGAGACCGTTTCTAAAAATTCTGTTCATATCTATAAACTATATACTATAAACTACAAACTAATTCTTCACGTATTTGGGTGAGAAGAAGACCTTCTTGTTTGACTCACGCGTCTGAACAACCAGCGTATCGTTGGTAGAAACCGTGATATCGCTGCCCTTGAAGTTGACGTCGTAGGCCAGACGGAGGATGTCACGCTGGACAGGCTCTCCGTTGTTGCTACCCCACTGGTAGTCCTTATATTCCGGTCTCTCCGTACCCTTGTTGATGAATTCACCAGAACCCGTGGCTGTCACGTTCTCATCATCGGTAGAGATAGAACACGTATTGCCACTGAAGGTCAGAATGAGGTTACAAGAGATCGAAGCACCAGAGGTCTTGAAGGATACAGGGAAGATGGCCTGTGTCATGTTCTTCGTATTGATACCGCAAACTTCGTCGTTCTGGTTCACAGGATTCGATGTGTAATGCTCCTGGTCAGAGTTGATGAGTGAGAAATCCTTGCGGACAACCGTTGTGGTAACGCCCTTTTCAGTGACCTTGTCAACACCACGGCGGATATACTTACCCTGCCACGGGTTCATATACTTCACGCAGTAGAGGACATAATCCTTGGCGAGCACTTCCCAATCCTCGGTGTTGGTGCGAGAGGGAGAGAGGCCTTCACGCGGCGTGCCAGTGAGAATATGGTCGATACCCTTCACATTGGTCATCAGAAGAGGGATGACATAGGTGTTCTCGATGGCCTTCTCATCGTTGAAGAAAGCATCGGTGAACTGCACCTCCACATAGCCGCGGACATCGCCATTGTAAGGAATGGAATTGGACAGAAGCGAATAGTAATTCTTGGGCAAAGGAAGCACAGGAGCAGCTGCATTACCACCCTCATCCGTAAAGTAGAGGTTATCGCAGAGAGACTCGTCGACGACGATATCCACAGAGGCATCACGTCCGCCATAGGCTCCACCCATGGTTGACCAGATACGACACTTATGCTCGTTGTCGAGCGCATTGTCGTAGATATCGTTACCAAGTACGAGTGTACGTACGGGGTACTGATATGCGAAGTAGGCTGTTGTACCTTCTTCATAGTCAGGGAACTCATGATCCGCATTATAGCACGAAGCAAATGTGAGAGAGAAAGCTCCCAAGGCTATTCCGTATATATAATTCTTCAGTTTCATCATTGTCTATTTTAAATGTTCAATGTTCAATATTCAATGTACGACAATATTACCACCCCTTGTTTTGCTTGAGGTTGCTCCATTTGAGCACTTCACCCTTGGGAATAGGACCGTACAACTGATAAGAGTTATCGAATTTACGTTCCTCCACATCAATGATGGTGTATGAGAGAGCACCAGTATCTTCGTTGCGGTCGATCTGCATACCCTTTACAGTCTCATTGAGCGGCAACATCCAACGACGGAGATCCCAGAAGCGCTTGTTCTCGAAGCAGAGCTCAAGACGGCGCTCATTACGGATCAGGTTCATCATCTTCGTCTGGTCGTTAGCGCACTCCTCGAGATAGGCGTCACCCTCAGCGAGTGCACGACCGTACTCGTCGGTGCCGAGTCCTGCACGCTCACGGATGGCCTTGATCACATCGTAGGCAGTGAAGCCTGCACCAGCCTGGTCACTCTTGGGTCCCCAAGCATCGTTGGCGGCCTCGGCGTATGCCAGGAAGATTTCCGTGTAACGGATGCGCGGATAGATGTGCTGCTGTTCAATGAGAGAGCTTGACAACGGACTGACGTCGTCGCGGAGGAGCTTCTTCAGATAATAACCAGTACGGGTTGAGTTGCTGGTACTGTTCAGGTTATCGTCAGTCTCACTCTTATCACCATTGATGGCAGGATAGGTACCTGTGATAATCAAAGACTTCCTGAATGTGGTGCCGTTGTAAAGCACGTAATTCTCGAGACGCGGGTCACGGTTGACATAAGGATTCTTGGCATCGTAGCCAGAATTAGCATCGCTGATAGGCCTGCCGTTACGCATGGGGAAGGCGTCGACGAGATTCTGAGAAGGATTGACACGTCCCTGACCATACAGCGTCGGGGGGAAGTTCTCTCTTTCCTGTTCTGCATTCTTATGACGGTCTTCGCGCCAGAGGATCTCAGGCATTTCTGCGGCACTGGGCTCAAGCTTGGCCTTGTTCTTGTACCAGATGTTACCTGTAGCGTCGAATCCCTCCATGCCACCAATGCGCTTGAGTACGTTAGCGCAAAGCTTGGCTGCATCGGCAGAAGTCACACCACTCTGATCGCGGAATGCGGGACTAGCGGCGAGAAGGGCAATCTGAGCCTTTACAGCCTCAGCAATCTTTCCTGAGATCAGACCTCTGGCCTTGTCACCAAACACGAGGTTGTAGCCAGAGAAGTTTGCACCTAGAGCCACATACTTGGCAGGGATCTCACTCTCATTCTCAATGTCCTTATACTCAAAGGGGAGCAGTGCCATGGCACTGTCGCAGTCGGCGAAACACTGCTTCACACAGTCGGCGAACGTAGCACGGGGCTGGTTGAAGTCAGAACTACCGTCCTCAGGAGTCGTCAGCAAGGGTACACCGTAGAGAACGCCGTCATCGGCATAACCACCATGAGCCTGCAGCAAATAATAATAGAGGATCGCGCGAAGGCCGAAAGCCTCACCCTTCAGACGATCGATGAACATCTGCTGCTTAGAAGCTGCACTGGGAGCCCAAGAACTGGTTTCCACGATCTGGAAGAAGTTATTGATATACTGGATACCATCCTTGCAATTGTCCCACTGAGACATCGGGTTGTTGTCGGAGGCCCATGTACCAGTAGCCATATTCAGATATGAACTGCTCTTCAGGTTGGTCACAGCGTCATCTGTGGCAATGTCGGTCTGTGTGGTTGTGATATAGGGAAGACGATCGTAGCCATACATCAGCAGACCATGTGCATACGAGGACTCCTTGGCCAAGTCTTCCATTTGTCGATTGTTCTCATCTGCGGGCTGAAACATGTCATCGCATGAGCAGAAAGCGAGGAGACCGATGAAATAGAATATAATGTTTTTTGTCTTCATAATTTTCAATTATCTATTATCAATTGTCAATTAGAATTAGAAGGTTGCTTTAACACCGATATTATAGAAACGAGTCTGCGGTGCGTAACCAACACTTGTCTCCATCAACTTACGCTCCTTAGAGATGGTGAGGAGGTCATTACCGTTGACATAAACTGAGAGAGCCTTTACAACCTTGCCCATCATTTCCTTCGGGAAATCGTAGGTCAGCTGCACTTTGCGAATGTTGAAACGGTCAGTGCTGTACAGCCAGAAGGTAGAGGCTGCACCATCGTTAGCATTGGCCATTGAGGTCAGACGGGGATGAGTGGCTGTTTCTGCCGTCTCAGGGGTCCAACGACCACGTGCATTGACAGAGTACTTGTCGTCACCACTCATATAGAAGTATTTACCGTTCTTCAGGGCCTTTGCGCCGAAGTTTCCGTTGCCAAGCAGGAAGAACGTGAAGTTCTTATACTTGAGCGTGAGGTTGACACCCAGGTTGAAGGGAGCACCGATGCTGCCCAGACCATCAGTTGAAGGATTGCCGTTCCCATCCAGGATAGTCACAGAACCCGACTTACCAAGCACAACCATATCCTGATTGTTGATGATACCGTCGCCATTGATATCCTCATACTTCAGATCACCAGGCTGGATGTTACCACCAATCATCGGGTTGGGCATGCCAGCCTTCAGCTTGTACTTACCCTCCTTCATCAGTTCCGGGTCAAAGTCGTCAGCCGTGTAGAAGCCCAGGCAATTGTATCCCCAAATTGCATCAAGGGACTGGCCCTCAGTGTGCTTGTTAGGAGCCTTAGGATCGATGGTCTCATCAAACGTCTTCCACTCCGTCGTCAGATAGGTACCAACCACACCAAGCTGTGCGTGAACCTTTCCAAACTGCTTCTGAGCCGTGACGCTGAAGTCAAGACCCTTGCGGTTTTGGACATTATTGTTGATAGCCGGCTTGAATGAGCTTCCAGAGAGGCCACCCGACAGATATGAGGGGAATGAAGTCGGCTCCTGGATAATGAAGCCGTCCATATCCGTATTGAAGAAAGTCAGGTTTGTGGAAATCAGTTTGTTGAAGAACGAACCACGCAGACTGACAGAGAATTCCTTACGATGGATGAAATCGAGGGAGGGGTTAGCACCCGACTTAGAATAAGTACGGTCTGTCGTCACGCCTTCATTCCATCCAAAGCCACCTCCAGTCAGATCCCAACTGGCTTCGTAGAGATAGTAATAATTCTCCGAGCCGCTCGATGATCTCATATACACATCGATATCCTCATTCAGATTGCTATATGAGGCACTGAGCAACAGGTCATCAACGAAGCTATCCTTCAGGAAGTTCTCCTTGGCCAGGTTCCAGCCGAGAGTGAATGAAGGTGAGATAGCCTCGCGGTTTCCTTCGGGAAGACGGGCTGAATGAACACCTGCCAAAGCCACCTCAGCAAAGTAACGACCCATATAGTCGTAGCCGAGCTGAAGACCTAAGTTAGCATTTGCATAGCGATGGTATGCGCCACTGGCTGTTGTCGTGTACATATTAGCAAGCAGCATACCAGAAACATGATGCACATCATTAAAGGTGTGGTCATAGTCGAAATGGCCATTCCAACTGATGGTCTGGCGATATTTCGTATCAGACATAGACATGTGACCAGTCACCACCTCATCGTTCTGCTGAGTCAGGCCAACGATGGCGTCCTTTGAGTCATAGTTACTCCATGTCGGAATGAACACGGCGTACTTGTTGTTGTATGACAAGCTGTAGTTGGCAGCATAGTCGATAGAGAACAGCGTCTTGAACGACAAGCCCTTGACGAACTTGTTCATGTCATAGACGAAGCCTGCATCGAACTGGAACTGACGGCTCACAGCCTTGGTCTTACCACCGAAATAGCAATCTGCGATGGCATTGGTCTGGGTGGCTTTCGTGCCGCCAGGGAAATATTTGCCATCAAGCAGGTTGAGCGACTTGCCAAGGATGGCGAGTGCCTTACTGGCATTCGGGTCAACCATATCGATGTCAATCAGCGGTGCTGCGTTTTCAGGGAAGTTCGGACGCATGGTAGAAGCCTCGCCCCAGAAGTTACCCTTGTTCTTATTCTCATTATAGAAGGTAGCACTGGCATTAGCAAAACCCTTGATCACCTTGTTGATAACGAGGTCAACATTACCACGTACGCTGAAACGGTCGGTGTAGTTATCCTTTGCAGGACCGAAGTTGATGAGGTCTTCGTTACGATAGTAATTGATGTTCGTATAGAAGTGAGCTCGCTGGCCACCACCCTGAATCTCTAACGTACCTTCAGAACGGTTGTATGCCTTGCGAACATACTCGTCGGAATAGTAGTTGACATTGGGATAACGGTAAGGATTAGCGCCTGTGGCATGATTGTAGATATCCATCTGGGAATATCTGGCAGCGAGTCCGTCGTTAGCACGAGCCTCGTTGTAGAGCGTCATGTACTCTGCAGAACCCAGATACTCAGGGAACTCCTTGGCCACATGGAAACCAGTGTTGGCGTTAGCCACAATCTGAAGACCGTCCACCTTGCCACGCTTGGTGGTAATCAAGATGGCACCCTTGGCACCCTTGGCGCCATAGAGCACGACAGCCTGTGCACCTTTGAGGAAGGTGATCTGTTCGATCTCGGAAGGAAGCACGTTGTTTGACGGGCGCTTCACACCATCGATGATCACGAGCGGGAGGTTGCTGTTGTCGTTGTTGTCAAGACGTTCATTGTCCATGCCCCATAGGTTGTTGCCATTCCATCCGCCAACAAGCGCGTACATGTCTTCAAGGCTACTTATCGTATAGTCCTTCTTTGACAGCTCTTCCACGTCGACGTATGAAATGCCTCCGAGAAGCTGGTCGGCATCCTTGTCGCGGAAAGCAACATGGACTTTCTTTTTTGCCACCAGAGAATCACCGTCGTCAACTGTCTGGGCATTGGCAGTCAGCGGCGAAACTGCAAACGTGGCTAAGAGAAATATGTTTGTTACTATCTGTTTCATATTTTCACTTTTCACTTTTCATTTTTCACTTTTCAACTCAATTACCATCCTGGGTTCTGGGCAAATCCTTCGTAAAGATAGGTATCCTTGTCAGGAAGCGGGAACCAGTAGTGCTTGGATTCCAAGCGACGGGTAATCAGCTCTTCCTTGTGGAAATTACCAATATGTGCATCCTTCGGATCGTGATCCTTGAACCAGGCGTCAGTTTCCAATCGCTCAAACTCATGAGAGTATTTCACGGTGTAAGGAGGCTCGGTCAAGAGGAGCCAACGCTGAAGGTCACACCAACGGAAGCCTTCGAAAGACAGTTCCACAGCACGCTCACGACGGACTTCGTCGATGAAGTGCTCTCTGGTATCCATGAGATTTGCCTGTACGTGCTCCATGGGCCAGTCACTGGAGTTGACACGATCGCGGAGTGCATTGATAGCGTCAACAGCTGACAACGAACAGTATTCAGGCTTATCCTTCAGTTCCGGGGCAGACGTAGCGATAGCAGCCTTTGCCTCAGCATACATCAGGTAGACGTCTGCAAGACGCATATAAGGAAGGTAACTCTGGAAAGCATAGTCCCAGTCGTACCACTTGTCGCCTTCATTACACTGGTGAGGAATCAGCTTCTGGATGAAATAGCCCGTGCTGCTACCATCGGCAACACCACGCATGGCACCATCCGTGTAAAGGCTACAATATTCATGTTTCTTCTGAGTAGAAGTCAAGGCATCCGTACTGAGCACATAGTGGAAACCATCGAATATGATGTCGTGGTAGAATCGTGGATCGCGATTCTTATACGGATGTTCCGGATCCCAACCAGAAGCCTCGTTCAGCACATACTGACCGTTTCTGACCAGATAGATGGGCTGGCCGTTGGCCATACCGTACTGGTCGATGACGTTAGCTGTCGGGTGGTGAATGATTTTGTCGTGAGCCACAAGACCCTCAACCTTCGGACCAAAGATCTTGGCGCAGTTCCAGTTGGCAGAGTTTACACCAGGATAAGCGCCACGGAAGATGGCCTCAGAAGAACCGGGCATCAACCAGCTCTGCTTCACGGTATAGAAGATGTCTGAGTAGTTCGTCTCAGCATTTTCGTCACGCTCGTGGTCGTAGATATTAGAATATTTGTATTCTGCCAGCTTGTATTTGACAGTTCCTCTGTTCACCATATCAAGAGCCTTGCCGAGCGCCTCAGCAGCCTTCCTACAGTAGGCCACATCATAATCATAGGTCTTGCCGTTGGAACTGGCACCTAAGAGCTGGGCAACGCCACCGTTCTTGGTCTTCTCAAACTCCTTCATCAACGGAGATCCAGCCCAGAGATAGCACTTGCCAAGGTAGCAAAGAGCCATGAACTTGTTGACACGCAGATCGTTCTTTCCTGATGTCTGCATACCAGCCAGTGTCTCGTCCCAGTCTAAGGGAAGGAGACTGTAGGCCTTCTCGAAGTCCTCAGCGCAGCGGTCTGCACACTCCTGGAAAGACAGGCGAGGAAGCTCGGGAATCTCATTGGCATCAAAAGCTACGTCAATATAGGGAAGTCCACCAAAGTAGCACATCAACTCAAAATGCCACCAGGCACGGAAGAAATACATCTGTCCGAGTAACAGGTCGCGCTCTTCATCTGAGCCAACGAGCGACTTGATATTCTCAATACCCATATTACACTTACGGATGCAATACCATGAGTTCTTCCAGAGAGAACTTCTGTCACCATTCAGCCAGCACTGGCTGTTGGTGTACCAGTTACGATAGTTACCAAGGTCAACCTGGTGATCCATGTGCGCATAGCCCTCAGTGTTGTGAACAGCGTCATCACCGAAATTCCATGCGGTACAATAGTTGATCTTCTCCTTGTCAGGAATCAGGTTGTAGATTTCCTCAATATATCCCTGGAAGTTGCGGTAGTTCTTGAAGGCCTCATCCTCAGCCACAATCGCCTCAGGGTCCTTATCAAGCCAGTCGGTGCAGGAAGTGAAGCCGCCAGCCAAAAGGAGCAGCGAACCGCACAAAAGGGATTTGATGTTATTATAATATTTCATATTCGATATACAATTAAAGGTAAAGCTTGAATCCGAAGTTGTAACGTCTGACGGTAGGATAAGCACCACCGCTACCACTCCATCCATAGTTACTCTCGCGGTCGTCAGGCATCTTTGTAATCAGGAAGAGGTTGTTACCATTCAGGTAAAGCTTCAGACTTGAGAAACCAAGTTTCTTAATCCAACCCTTCGACCATGTGTAAGCAATTTCCACGTTCTTCAGACGGAAATAGGAGCCGTCGAAGAGGAACTGTGTACCGTTGTTATAGGAGACCTGTGTGGAAAAGCGCGGAACGACGACCTCGCCAGATCCATCCTGAGCATTCCACCAATTACCAGTATCGTACACTGTGAGAAGCTGATCACCAAAAGAAGTGAGTGTTACGTCACGTGTAACGCCTGTTACACCATAGAGCTGGGCAAACATGCTCCAACCTTTCCATTCCCAACCAATCGTGGCATTATAGGTATGTTCCGGATTTCCGGTATAGCCATAAGGAGCCTGGTCGTTGGTTTCGTCAACGACACCGTCACCGTTGAAGTCAACGATATAGTGGTCACCGATGAGAACCTGACTATCGTCCTTCTCACGCTCAGGTGTACTATAGAGTTCATCGTAGGTACCGATGAAGCCGTTGTCGATGAATGAAACGTACTGACCCTGAGAATAGCCTTCAGCCTTACGATAGGCAGGAATCAAAGCCGGGTCGTCCTTTACCTTAATAACATTGTGCGCGTACGTGTAGTTGGCATTGGTCCAGAAACGCATACCGTTGTTCAATACCTTATTGAAGCGGACCTCAACCTCGAAACCGTAGTTCTTCATCTTACCCTTGTTGATATCAGGCGTGGTTGCAGCACCAAAGTATGAAGGCACTGAACGGTTGGATCCTGAGATGAAGATGTCGTAACGGTCATCGCGGAACCAGTCGAAGCTTCCTGCGAACATGCCATGGAGGAAGGCGTAATCGAAACCGATATCTTTCTTCAATACGGTTGCCCAACGGAGATCAGGCTGAGCAATAGTAGCTTCCTTATATCCAACGAACGGACTTGCAGAACCGTCAAGTGAGATATTGAAACCATTACCGTTGTTCGTGACCTCCCAACCTGTCAGGTAAGCCCAACGTGCACCAGCGTTATCATCACCGATTTCACCGATAGATCCACGGATCTTGAACATATCGATGATACCTTTGTCTTTCAGCTTCTTCATGAATTTCTCTTCTGAGACCATCCAACCGGCTGCTCCTGAACAGAAGAATGCAAAGCGATTGTCTGGAGAGAACTTCTGAGAACCATTGTAAGCACCGTTGAACTCTGCGAAATACCTGCCCTTATAGTCGTATGTAGTACGGAACACCCAGTCCTCACGACGATTCTCGAGGTCGGCATTACCTGCGTTGATACGACGCTTCCAGTTACCCATCAGAGAGACGTTATGGTCACCGAACTGACGAGCCCAGAAAAGCTGGAGAGACATTTCCGTTGCACGGCTTGTATAGCTGACGCTACCCGCTTCGGTAGACCAGTCGCGCTTTTCATAGAAATCGAAACCTGTTTTCGGATAGATTTCATTTTCCCAAACAAGCTGGCCTTCCTCAGGAACAATGTATGCAGTATTGTTGACGTGACCACCACCGGCAGCACTGATACCACGACTACCCTCGTTAAACTGGTTGTCCCAAGAGATCGTTCCGCGAGCGACAAGACCCTTTGTGATGAAATCGAGATTCTGCTCAAGGGCAAAGTCAGTGAATACGCGGGTGATGGTAGACAGCTCATAACCTGATGTTGACACACTCATAGGAGAGTTCGACATGTTGGAAGCTGCCAATCTGGAGTAACCCCAGGCGCCATTTGCGAACTGAACGGGATATACGTTAGGCGGCATACGATAGGCACCGGCCCAGTTCTGCTGCTGGAAGAACTCACCACTATTACCGTAATAATAACGAGGAGACTTCTGCTGGGCATTAGAACCAGCCAGGTTTACTTTGAACTGAGTCGTCTTTGTAATCTGGAAGTCAAGATTTGAACGTACGTTCAAACGGTTGTATGCATAACCACCTTCATAACCTTGGTTGTTATCCCAGATTTTGGTCATATCACCTTCGTTCTGGAAGTCGAATGCTACGAAATACTTCACGAACTTGGTACCACCAGAGAAGTTGATGTTCGTATTATAAGATAAGGTGAAATCCTTGAACATCTCTTCCTGCCAGTCGACGTTCGGATAACGCTCTGCCTGACTATAGTCGCCGAGATAGTTACCATCAGCATCATAATTTGGCTTGACAGTATGGTCCTGATTGCGGAAATTCTCGATGAAAGTCTGAGGACGATAGTATGCCCAAGAGGCTGCACCTCCTAAGGCAAGCTCGTGCTCAATAGCCTGGTTACGAAGCATATAGCCATCGTAAGAGTCATACTTTCGCGGAAGCTTTGACACAGCCTTCAACGTGGCATTGAAACCCACATCAATTCTTGCCTTACCTTCCACACCACGCTTGGTGGTAATCAGGATAACACCGTTAGCACCTTCCACACCGTAAACGGCTGTGGCTGAAGCATCCTTCAGCACAGAGACGGTGGCAACAGAGGTAACATCAACAGATTTAATTTCACGCTTGACACCATCGACGAGAATCAGCGGCTGGGCATCCTGGTTCCAAGCTGCTGCACCACGAATGTAAATACGCGGATCCTCTTCACCTGGCTGACCTGTTGAAGCGATAGTGGCGATACCAGGAAGGTTACCCGTAAGGGCAGCACTTACACTACCGATACCTGCTGCTCGTTCCAGAACTTCACCTGTCGTCTGAGTAATAGCACCCACGACTGAGGCTTTCTTCTGCTGGCCATAACCCACCACAACCACTTCAGAAAGCTGAGTGTTGTCGGTCAGAGTCACGTTGAACGTGCGCTGCTTGCCAACTTTCTGCTCCTTGGTGTTCATTCCCACATAAGAGACGACAATAGTCGATGACTCGGATGGGACACTCAGGGCGAAATTACCGTCGAAGTCCGTAACGGTACCCACCGACGTATTTCCCTTAATCACAACGGAGGCTCCTATCAATGGCTCTCCGTTAGAGTCGACAACCGTTCCCTTAATGGCAATGCCCTGAGCCCACGCCGAAGCACAGACCAAAAGCAACAATGACAATGCCGACAAACGACATTGCCCTTTTGCCCATAGCAGAACGGTTCTCGCAACGTTAGTTAATTGTTTCATCTTGCTTTTATTGATTCATATCATTATTTTCGCGGTGCAAAATTAATTAATATTAATTAATCTTATTTTATGATAGGTATCATATTGTTTATACATGTGTATTTATTTTCGCTATGTTACAAATCATAAAGTAATTGTTATAATTTAAAAATGAATTATTAAAGAATCAAAACAATAATCATCACCTAAATACAAAATTTGATTTCTTTTCACTTTTATGTAATTGAGGTATCACAGAAGATCAATTGCACACCAGAAATAAGAGAAATAATACATTTCTTTGTTATTTCATTGGCTCTTACTATCTTTTACTTTGTCAAAAGTACTATCGCTCAAGAAAATCCAAATATACATTTGGTTTTCTTCGCACTTATTCGTACCTTTGCACACGATTTTAACAATCGATAAAACTATTTCATGAGAAGAACCCAATTATCAACCATTCTGCTGTGCATTGGCGTCATGATGACGGCACAGACTCCCTTCGGAAAGGGACAGCTGACTGTGAAGCCAGTCGCCAAGAACGCCGTGAGAATCCAATACACAGAGGGAGAGGCGCAAAACGATCTACCAGACTGGCTCTACGTGAAACACGACGAAGAACGAAATCCCGATATCAGCACGAAGATAGATCCACAGAGCCAGACGCTGACGGTTTGCGACAAGGACGGACAGGCCTTGTTCACCGCCACGCGGCACATGCTGGAGAACGGAGAGGCCACCTTGGCCTTCGACTCACCAGAAGACGAGTTCCTCTTCGGACTGGGACAGTTCCAGGACGGGTACAGCAACGTGCGCGGTCTCTCACGGCGGCTGACGCAGGTGAACACACAAATCTCCATCCCCATGTTGCTCTCGAGCAAGGGCTACGGCGTGCTGTGGAATAACTACGGTATGACGGAGTTCAATCCTTGTGACCATAGCGTACGACTGGTGAAGGCCGATGGCAAGGGACAAACGGAAGAAGTTGACGTGACGAGCACCGAAGGCAATAAGAAAGAGGTGCGCGAGCGACATATCTTTGAGGCAACCCTCGACATCGCCGAGGCTGGCAATTACGCCCTGCTGCTCGACGTAGGTCAGAAGATGGCCCGCCGACACAACCTCTGCATCGACGGCAAGCCCGTCATCGAGATGCAGAACCTGTGGCTCCCGCCGACAGCCTCGAAGATCGTATTCCTAGACAAAGGGCGCCACACCCTTACGGCAGAATTGACGAAGGACGACCAGCCAACCGTATATTATAATAAGGTGGCAGACAAGACAGTGTTCCGTTCGCCAGTGGCCACAGCCGTAGACTATACCGTCTTTATCGGCACCCCCGACGAAATCATCGCCACCTATCGCGAGCTGACGGGACCTTGTCCGCTGATGCCGACATGGGCGCTGGGCTATATCCACTGCCGCGAGAGGTTCCACTCCTCGCAGGAGATCCTTGAAACAGCCAACCGATTTAAGACAGAGCAGATGCCCGTAAGCATGCTCGTGCAGGACTGGCAGTGGTGGGGCAAGTACGGCTGGAACGCCATGCAGTTCGACGAGGAGTTCTATCCTGACCCCAAGGCTCTCACCGACAGTCTGCACAAGATGGACATACGGCTGATGCTCAGCGTATGGTCGAAGATTGACAAGACCTCAGAGTTGGGACGCCAGATGGAGCGCAACGGCTACTACATACCCGAGACAGACTGGATAGACTTCTTCAATCCCGACGCTGCCGCTGCCTATTGGAAGGCATTTAACGAGCGGCTGGTACCCACGGGCATCGACGCTTGGTGGCAGGATGCCACGGAACCAGAGAACGACGATCTCGCCGGCCGCCGAGTGAACAACGGCCGTTGGACAGGAGAGCAAGTCCGCAATATCTACCCTCTTTTAGTGAACAAGACTGTCTATGAGGGACTTGTCGAGGCAGGCCGGGAGCCGATGATCCTCACCCGTTGCGGATTCCCAGGCATCCAACGCTACGGCTCAGCCCTGTGGAGCGGTGACGTGGGCAATGACTGGCAGACCTTCAGCCGCCAGATCACGGCCGGTCTGGGCGTACAGGCAGCCGGCATCCCCTGGTGGACCTATGATGCAGGTGGATTCTTCCGTCCCCGTAACCAATACACCG
>JAEETC010000227.1 GCA_016286585.1 Prevotella sp.
CATAGCGCACCAGTCCGCCACCGTATGTCGAAATCCAGAGGAAACCATTGGAATCCTTGAAGATGTCGCTCACGTTGTTATGTGGCAGCCCATTGCTCAAATCAAGATAAGAAATATTGTAACGTTCCACCAACAGATTCCCGCCGGCCAGAGAGGCCAGCGAAAGCATCAGACAAAGTGTCAATCCGATTATACGGGCATGCAAGTATCTCATAACGCGACAAAGATAAGCTACAATTTTTGTGGTCCAATATATGAGGGCTTTAATCCTCCCCAGTCGAGAATGACTTTCTGTAGCATCTGACCAGGATCCAGAGCCTTAAAAGTAACGGTGTGCTGAGCGACTTGTTTGTCGATGGCAAAGTGCAGACGACAACCGATACCGTTTCGCATCACCTGGTCTTTCCACGAACGACTGTACTCGGCAAACTTATTCTCAAAAACCTGAGGTTCACCACCGTCAATGCTCACAGCAATGCGGTTGCTCTTGCCCTTATAAATGGGCCAGAAAGGAACGGCATAGAAGAACACACCAATGCTGTCGGCATCAACCTGCGGGAACTGATAAGTAACCTCACCCAACTGCATCACCTGCCAGTCGTAACCAATACCCTTCACCAGTTTGGCATCATCCGACTTGCTCTGATAATCAGCAAGTTCAATCAAGTAACAGCCTCCCAAAGGCTGGCTCTTTGGTGTCAGGTCCAAGGGTTCTTCACCAGCCCCTTCTGTATAGGTTACCTCAGGCTTCAAATGGAAGAGGGCGCAGAAAGCAGGGGCCAATGCCATCATCCCACGCCACTTGCCATCGAGTAGCTCATTATAGCGATGATTCAAGGCATCAATGCTGTCGTAGGCAGCCTCCATCTGACGAGCCGCCCAGTTAGCTTCTGCCGTACGTCCTTCTGCCAACAGCTCCTGGTTCAACTGAGCCATCAGGAACTTACGGTTCATCTGATAGGCGCCCTGCACGGGATGCTGCACCAATTCAAAGAAAGCAGCAGCCCACTTTTCACTTTTCCCTTTAATCTTTTCACCTATTTGTTCTACCTCGTCGCTGATACGCTGATAGTCAGCCAGACGCTGCTGGGCCTCACTATAGTTCTGGAAAGAGAATTCCGTAGGTTTCAGTCCTGTGTGCGCCTTGTCATCCCATTCGTACTCCCAGCCCATATACTCTGGCTTGCGACTCCATGCCAAGCGAAGGTAAGTGTCCAAGATTGATTGAAAATTATCCTTTCCAAAGATATTTGCCAGCATCTTGGCCTGATGGGTATTCACATTGTCGATGTCGAAGGCATGGATATTCCAAGCCATATCAAAGAAGGTCTGCATGCCCAGTTCCATGGGTTTGATGTCACCCACGTTGAGCAACCAGTAACGGTCGGCACCGTGATCATAAGCCTTCTTCAATTCCTCGTACATCAGCACTGGAGGGGTCGTGTTGATCCACAAATAGTCATGGGGTGCGCCTAAATAAGACAGGTGATAATATACACCAGCCCCACCCGAGCGTTTCTGCTCCTCAGGATTTGATACCCGCTTCATATAGCCGTAGTTGTCATCCACCCAAACGAGGGTGATGTCCTCAGGCACCTGCAGACCGTTCTCATAGATGTCCATTGTCTCCTTATAGGGCACAAAGATCTGTGGAATCTCAGTGGCGGGTTTGCTGATATGCTTCTCTAACAATTGGCGCTGATCCTCGATCACCTTAGTAATCAGAGGCACACGCTCTTCCATAGGCAGGTTGCCACGCAGTCCTGCATCGTGCACACCTCGCATGGCTGTGGTATAGATATTCTCATACTGCGATGCCTCAGCCAGACGGTCATCCCATTTCTTATAAATCGTCTCTTTATTGGTCTTGTAGTTCCAGTCGCCATCGCGCTGTTCGTCCCACTCACTCTTGGCTGCATTGTTCAGCAACAGAGGTTCACAGTGCGAGGTGGTGATGATGATACCAAAGGAATCGCAGACCACTTTGCTCTCCGGATGAGAATAGAAAGCCCCTGTGCAGGAGTGCATAGCCGGTGCCAGCATGTTCGCCTTCAGGCGCAACAAGAGTTCGCACACTTTCGCATAAGTCTTGGGGCCAATATCGCCCAGTTCCTTCTCAAAATTCGTCGAGGACCACGGTTTCAGTCCCCAGTCCTCATCATTGATAAAGATACCACGGTATTTCACCGTCGGCTCGCCCGAGGCGTAGTAGTCGCAGTCGACAGAGGCATCAGGGTTCTTGGTTACGGGCACATCAGCCCACCAATACCAGGGTGACACGCCGATTCGCTGCGACACATCGTAGATACCGTAGATGGTGCCTCGCTTATCACTACCCGCAATCACCAGTCGCGGATTCACCTCATCAGTCACCGTGATCACGTAACTCTCCCACTTGCCTTTCAGATCCTGCTCCTTCAGCACCCCCTTGGCAATCAGGTTGCTGATGGTCTTGGTACCATAGGTGCCCACGACAATCTGCGACTGCCGACCTTCCAAGCCAGTGACCATCGCTATGTCGCGTTTCAGGTCGCCAATGGCACGCACCACTTGATACGACTCTTCGTCATCATAGTATACCGAGGCCTTCCCTATCCTGAAAGTCCTACCCTGTGCCAATAGCGGCAGGAGCATTAACAGCCAGATTATTCTCTTCATATTCATATTTGTTGATTTGATGGTGCAAAGATACACAAAATTCTGAATAAATCAAAAATCCCCTGCCAAAGTTTTATACTCTGGCAGGGGCTGATTGTTTATTTAGGCTGCAGGGCTGCGTATTCGCGGGCGACGTTCTCGATGCAGGGGCACGCCTTGTGGGGGTTCAGGTCGTGGTGGCCTACAATCACGGCGCGGGGGTAACGCCGGTGGAGATCTTCGAGCAACTGTCGCATGGCAGCCTTCTGCTCAGCGGTACGCGTGTCGGCGGGTTGACCGCGGATGTCGAGCCCGCCCTCATAGCAGACACCGATCGAGTGGGCATTGTGGTTCTTGCAGTGGGCACCAACCATCCATTCAGGCCTTCCGGGCTCGATCGCTCCGTCACGACGGATCACGTAGTGGTAACCGATGCCGAGGTGGAATCCCCGCTTGCGGTGCCACGAATCGATCTGAGCCGCCGAACTCATCTGGTCGGGCTTCACTGCAGAACAATGAATAACGATTAACGTGATAGTTCTCATAACACGCTTCAGATGCTAACTGCACAACTGATGGTGGCCAGGGCCGTCGCGATCGAAGTCGCAATCGTCGCCACCCATTTCAGGATTGAAATA
This sequence comes from Prevotella sp., assembly GCA_016286585.1. Lineage (GTDB taxonomy): Bacteria > Bacteroidota > Bacteroidia > Bacteroidales > Bacteroidaceae > Prevotella. The sequence continues at coordinate 3,276 of JAEETC010000227.1, forward strand.
ACAACCTTCTTCTTCATCTCATTTTAGATTTAGCTACCTGTATCGAATCCACCGCCGTTGTCGCCCCCGCCACCATTGCCATTGTTGTCACCGCCGCCGGTCTCGGAGCCTGTCGAAGAGCCTGAACCCGAGTTGGTCCCTGAACCTGATGAAGAACCGCCTCCTGTGTTGTTGGTCTCTTCCTCGTCCTCCTCCTCAACGTTCATCGAGTTGTCGTGCGTCTCCTCGAAGACCACATCCTTCACGAGTGTCTTGGCAATGACGTACTTCTGTTTGATCGAGCCGTCGGCCTTCTTCTCCTGACCTACGACCACACGCTCAGTCTCGGGCTGGAACAGCACGCGACGCGTGGTGATCGTGGCCGCCGAACAGTCCTCTTTCTTCGCAACGCCGATGGCGGAGAAACCTACCTTGAAGATACCGATGCCGTTGAGGTGGATCTTCTGGCCCAGCTCGAAGAAGTGCTTCATGGCCTCGCCCAGTTCCTGGAGCACAGCAATGATGTCACTCTTCTTCACCGATGCCTGTGTCTGGATAAACGACGCCAGTTCCTCGGTCTCAATAAACTTCGTGTCGTACACAGCCTGGGCATAGTACTTACCGTAAGCCGCCGACTGATTGTTCTTGTTCTGTGTCTTAATGTACTTCTGACTCATTTTAAATTAAACGTTAAAGATTAAACATTAAATTTTGGTCGGGTCAACTATGGGCCGTTCGAGTATCTCCTTGGGGTCGTTCGAGTATCTCCTTTCGCTCATGCAGACGTCTCCTTTCCCCCTATGGAAGGCATCTGCGTCACTCACGCAAGATACTCCTTTCACCCACGGAAGGCATCCCCTCGCCCAGTTTCCCTTACCGAGTACAAAAATAACATATTTCAGAAGGCCACTGTCCGACACCGTCCGACTAAGGTACGTCAATGCAGAATTTGTCCGACAAAAATTTCACGATATTGGGGCGTAGCAGTTTGTGCTTGGGTTTCCACCCCATCTGCTCCAGTT
>JAEETC010000228.1 GCA_016286585.1 Prevotella sp.
GTTCGAGTCCGGGTATCGGCTCAAAAGAAATCAGGAAACTTATTTGCGGAATTAGCACATCGGTAGTGCACGGGCTTCCCAAGCCTGGGAGGCGGGTTCGATTCCCGTATTCCGCTCTGAGAGAGAGAGGTGCAGACAGAAGGTCTGCATTTCTCTTTTTCTTTATCTCAGTCGCAGTGCATCGCCCACACGGATCTGATAGTCGGGTGACAGATGGTTCATCTTGTACAGGTTCTTCAGCCTGATGCCGTAATTCTGGGCGATAGTGTACATCGACTCGCCGTTCCTGACATAATGCAGCCGTCCCTTGTAGTCCTTCGGGGCTTTCTTCTGTTTCTTCTTCAGCCAAACGATCTCCCCCTCGTCCAGACGGTCGCGCTTGTCACGCTCGTTATACTTCGCGAGTTTCCTGTAACTGATGCCGATTTCATCGGCAATCGACTTGAAGGTATCGCCGCGACGGGCTATCAGGTAGTAGTTCTTGTTGAACACCTTGATGGCATGCAGTGCCTGACCGTTCGACGGCTGACTCTTCGCGTGGCCAAAGAGGAACTTGTCATAGTCCTTGGCCTTGTCATACTGATAGAGCTTATACAACTGAATGAGCTCTATCAGCCTGTCGGCATATTGGGGGTTGGTGGCATAGCCCGCCGCCTTCAGTCCGCGCGCCCAGCCTTTGTAGTCATCCCGCTTCAGATTGAACAGTCCTCGATATCGCTGTCTTTCTGCCAGGAACTTCGAGTGATCCTCAAATGACTCATAAGCATTGTCATAGGCCCTGAAGCACTCGCCCCGCTCGTCATCGTCATGATACGACCTTCTGCCTGTCCAGCCGTTACACTTGATACCGAAGTGGTTGTTGGCTTTCACTGCCAGTTCACTCCTGCCGGCACCACTCTCAAAGATGCCCTGCGCCAGAGTGATCGACGCAGGAATGCCGTAGCGCTGCATCTGCTCGATGGCCACATCCTTATACTGGTCGATATATTGCTGATAGGTCTGGTTCCACCGTGCCTGGGCAGAGGCCATCAGGGCGGTAGTCAGGGCTATCGATATAAAAAACTTCCTCATAATTCAAATTTATGCTGCAAAAGTAGTGATTTATCTCGAATTATTCGTATCTTTGCCCCAAATTATTGCAATCTATGAAGGAAGTTGAACTGAAATCCGTGATTCAGGAGTGTCAGATGCAGGAGCTGAGCGCCGAAGAACAGCATCTGTTGGAACTGGCCATCGAGGCCACCAGTCGCAGTTATGCCCCCTACTCCCACTTCCATGTCGGCGCAGCGGTGAGACTCGACAACGGTATCGAAATCATCGGCTGTAACCAGGAGAATGCCGCCTATCCATCGGGCCTCTGTGCCGAGCGCACCGCCCTGTTCTCTGCCGGTGCTCAGTATCCTGAGGTTCCCGTGCGCATGCTGGCCATCGCCGCCCGTGGCACTGACGGTGAGTTGACCTTCGAGCCCACGGGTCCCTGCGGCAGTTGCCGACAGGTGATCATCGAGTCTGAGACGCGCGCAAAGAATCCCATCCGTATCTTGTTATACGGACGCCGATGTGTCTATGTCATCGATGGAATCAGGCAATTGATGCCGCTCACCTTCTCGGAGTTCTAAGCCAGGCGCTAATAACAACCGAGTCCCTGCGCCGTCGACAGAGAGTCTAGGTGGAAATCATAGATCAGGTTCTCTTCGTCAATCTTCACGAAGTGTTTCTTCCCTTGTATCGAGTCTTTGGGCGTCTCCCAAAGGATTTGTTCGAAGTGTAGTGAGTCGTCCGTCACGGCAGGCGTACGCATCAGGCACTGGTGGAAATCATAGTTGAACGCCACCTCCTGACTCCCTGCCACGCCCATCACCACATCCTCGTCGTAGCCCGTCATGATCGAGCCCACACACGACAGTCGCAGCAGCGGCATGTCCTTCTGGTCGTAACGGTTGGTGAAGCGGAAGGCCGTCCCACGGCTGGCCACGAAGGGATAGAACTGGGCGAAGGTGCAGTAGTTGATATCCGCCAGACCGCCTACGATCGAGATACAGTCGCCGCCAGTGTTCGTCAGCTGACAGTGGTCCAGACTGATATAGGAGTTATGCGACTCCAGTCCCGTCTCCATGCAGTTATGGATCACACATTGCGTCATGGCCAGACGGATGTTCGTAGAGTCGAGGGCTGCCGAGTCGCACACAATGCCCCGCATGGGGTTGCGGATCTCCGTGCGCAGCAGCGTGTTGCCGTTGGAGGTCTCATAGAGATGGATGCCCTTCCACTGTCCGCTCACACGGTCATACGGCAGGTAGGAGAACATATCGTCGAGACGGTCGCCCCGCATCACGCAGTCTTCAGTGTGCAGCGAGCCGTACACCTCCAGACCCGAACTGTCGTGGAAATACAGGCTGGTGTTGCGGATGGTCAGCGTCACCCCCGCCTCCACCTTCATGTCGCCGAAGATCACGAGCGGCTGGGCCGACTCGATCAGCGTGTCCTTGTCGATGACAGGCGAATAGAGCTTTCTCGCGTCCCACACCCAGGCCTGCAGACACACCCGTTGCTCCACGCCACTCTCCAAATGGAACAGCAGATCGTCCGCCACCACGGCAGGCTCGGGTTGTCCTGTCTCGGTGGGTGTCAGCTCCACAAATACCAGCAGACTGTCGTTCTTGCGGATCTCCAGACCAGAGGTCTGCGAGCCGTTAGTGTTGTCGAGGTAGATGCCGTCCACGTTCACGCGGAAGCCTGTTTGGTTGCCGCGTTTCAGGCGCACACTCTCAATCCTGATGCCCGTATCATTATCATTGTGCACCCAGAAGGTGTAGGTCGACGATGGCGTCCGGCTGAACACCGTGTCCAACATCAGTGTATCGGCAGGAAAAGTCAGACGGAGTCCCGAGCTTGTCGAGAACTGATCATCATCCTGACAAGCCACAAGACACATCACTATCGTGAGCAAATAAAAAATCCGTTTCATCGTATTGATAAAACGGACTTTTCGTTTATTTATTGCATCGGCGGACAATTACTTGCCGAAGTAGCGCTTCAGCAGTCCAGCAAAGCCTGCACCATGACGGGCCTCATCCTTTGCCATCTCGTGAACAGTGTCATGGATAGCATCGAAACCTGCAGCCTTGGCATTCTTGGCGATACGGAACTTATCCTCACAGGCACCGGCCTCAGCGGCAGCTCGCTTCTCAAGGTTCGTCTTCGTATCCCACACGCACTCACCGAGCAATTCTGCAAAACGAGAAGCATGGTCGGCCTCCTCGAAAGCATAGCGCTTGAAAGCCTCGGCAATCTCGGGATAGCCTTCACGATCGGCCTGACGGGCCATAGCCAGATACATGCCAACCTCGCCGCACTCACCGTTGAAGTGGTTGCGCAGGTCGTCAATCATTTCCTGTGACACACCCTCGGGCTTGCCGTCGCCAATGCGGTGAACGGTAGCATACGTGGTCTCACCATCGTCCTTCAACTCAGAGAACTTCGATGCGGGAGCCTTACAGATGGGGCACTTCTCGGGTGCTGCATCGCCTTCGTAGATATATCCACAAACGGCGCAAATGAACTTTTTCTTCATAATCGTACTTGTTTAGTTATTAATAATATATAATGTGTAAAAAGTCAGTTATTCAACTTCCGTTTGCAAATATACGACATTTCTTCCATCCTCCCAAACATATTTCCTTAATTCATCTTAAAATCGGGAAAGATAATCTGTCCTTTAAGCGTTGTGACAGTTGTGACAGTTATTTTCGCGAAGAAAACAACTTTGAAATTATAATTATATACATATATATATAATAGTATATAGTAGTATTGTTCAGGTGGGTGAATATTTAACTGTCACAATTGTCACAACATGATTGGCGATGCTGATATGTTATTGCTGAAATTACTTTACAATCAATAACACAAGCCGGTAAAGTCGGACTTTAGATAGCCTAAAGTGGGAGTTTACTTAGTCTAAACTACGAGTTTACTGCCTGTAAAGTCCCAGTTTCCTTAGCCTAAAATCTTGGTTTTGCAACTGTTTGGGAATCAAAAGGATACGAAAGTGACTGTGAGAGGGATGTGGTTTTGAAAATATCTTACAATCAAATAAGAATAGTATGGCTCACGACCCCTCTATGTCACGATTTTCTTGACTATTAGTCCTTCTTCACACGGTAGGCCTTCAGCACGGGAACCTCTTCACAGAGGGCATCGGCCAAGAGGTTGGCAACAACCTGAGCGCCATAAATATTATA
>JAEETC010000050.1 GCA_016286585.1 Prevotella sp.
AAGGCCTTACCACGAGGAACGAACCGCATTGGCCTTTAATGTCCTCTACCGTCACGTATTCATAGTGCTGCGGCGTATCAGGACGCATCTTCAGCCAAAGCACACGTGAAGCAGCCTTCACGTCGATACGGCGTAAGATGATGTTATGGTCGAAGAGACTCTCCGAGCCGAGTGTCAGACAACCGTGCACCTTGCCGTATGTACAATCCTCGATGATAATGTTCGAGTTGGGGCCATTGTTCTCGTCCTGATCTGCCCAAGTGCCTTTGCCACCCTTCAACACCACGGCATCGTCGTTCACATGCATATAGCAACCGTGAATCAGAACGTTCTTGCAGACATCGAGGTCGATGGCATCCGTGCTGGGGCCGCCCCGCTTAGGATCCACAGGCGTCACATTCTCCGTCGGAGCGAAGATAAAGCACCCCAGATAACGTACATTCTCGCAACGATAGAGATGGTTGGTCCAGAAAGGCGAGTTGATGATCTTCACATCCTGCACCGTCACATTCTTACTATTTGAGATGTACACATTCCTCGGGCGCATGGCCTCGAGGTTGGTGCACTGGGGATTATACTTGCGGCGAATCCAGAACTCTTCCCAATACTTCTGACCGTTGCCGTTGATGGTGCCAGGGCCGGTAATCGTGAAGCCATCCACGCCGTCGGCATTCACCAGGGCTGCGAAGTAGTCGAGTGTCTGTCCTTCCATACGTGTCTTCACAATCTTAAAGTCACGGATACGGTCTGAGCCCTTCAGCTCACCGCCCTCCTCTATCAGCAGATGGGTCTTAGGCTTGAAGAATAGCGAACCGCTCAGGAACGTACCTCTCGGAATGACGACCACACCGCCGCCTTCAGCAGCACAACGGTCTATCACGGCCTGCAGCTCCTTCGTCTGCACGCCGTCGGCCCAGCGGTCCACGCCATAATCCGTCACTACATAGTGCTTCAACCCACTCAGGTCTACCCTGCTGGTATCACTGAACCATGCCGGAATCTCCGTCCCATCAGGCCACAGTTCTACCGACTTCACTTTCTTTTTCGCCTCTGCCGTCGTGCATGCCATCAGCATCACGAGGGCCGCCATCATCATTCTTCTCATATTTATCTTTCAATTTTGATGGCAAAATTACAAAAAATACAGCATAATACCAAACATCATCAGTCGTTTTTTAAGTTTCTTTGAGCATGGTGCTTAGTTTCTCATAGAAAGTGGCCTTGTTTCTATGAGGAAGCAACTTTGTTTCTATGAGTAAGCAGCTTTGTTTCTTCTAGAAAGTAGCTTACTTTCTGGGAAGAATGTCTAATCTGAATAGACATATTTTACTTGATGACTACTTTTCTGTTATTATAGATATAGAGACCTGGCTGTGTGGGGCGTGTTGATAGTTTCATACCGCTGACGGTGTACCATGTCTCTTCGCCATCAGCATTAGAGCCATTCGTCATGAATTCAGGAATCAGGCGAACATTCTCAATAGCAGTCTCAGAGCCTGGGCCAATAATGTTATATACCCCTAGCAAATCGCCTCGGGCAGCGGAGTAGTCTGGTTGCAAAGTCCACACCGCAACGGGGAGATTGTCCGAAGGTACAAGCAGGTAGGCTGTATTGGCAGCCATCGTATTCTTGTCGGATGCATCAGCAGTTGTCTTCCAGATGTGCATCCGATAGAAACCAGCGGCATCGGCGGTATGTGATTCCGCAGATTCATCGGTATTCAGAGCATTGTCTTTGTTGAAAGTCCAGTATTTATTGGTGAGGATGAATTTTGTGTATGTGCCACCGCTTGGCCATGCATTTTCATATGCATGAGTGGCCTCCGTCAGATTCGGATACATCAGGTTACCTGTCGGCGAAAATGTTGTAGATGTCGATGAGGCTCCCAGAGTATAGGAGGGATAGAACAGCGGCACGTATTTCCCGCTGTTGGCATCGTTCAGATTTCCTATATTATCAAGTTTCATTACGATGCCTGTTTCCTGGGGCACGTAGCCGTCTTCATTGACAGGTGTCAGAGCCACCGTAGCCGTTTTCATGTCGTAGCTGTCATACCTCACGGTATATGCATTCACATCGTTCTTGGTGAAATAACCTATGAGCGAATGATCGATGTGATGGTTGCGGCTTTCCGTCGCCCAACCTACCCCACCAACAGGGTGAATCTCCTTCAGAATATGCGTCACACCGATCTTATATATTCTGGTATGCACAGGGAAAGTAAGATAAGCATTACCTTCAGTCGCCACTTTATATTTATAGACGTTCGTATTAGCATCAGGGCCATCTGGTCCACTCTCCACCATAGTAGCATTAATAACCGTCGTTGGTGCCTCTGACGCACTGACATAAATCCAATCCTGTACACCTTTATTCAGATCAGGAATAGTTATAGTAGTCTCGGTCTCACAGAATAGTTCTCTCCTCACTGGCTCGCTACTGGCACTACCCGTTATCTGGACTTCAGTCAAATAGACAGAATTGCTTTCACGATACAAGCATATCGTACTCATACCCTTCATACTCTCAGGCACAGTAAACGTCAACTTAGTCTCTGAATTTTTAAGACCATTAGGAATAAATTGGGTGTCATAAGGAGTTGTTCCGCTCTCTTCATACAATCCTAGGCCAAAAGGCTTTTCTGCAGTAGGAACACTTGTGGCATAGACTTTTACGGTAATAACATCGCCAGCCTGCAGACTGCGTTCCGGACGTAAATAGATACCATTCCCACTACTTGCATCACGATCGCATTTATATGCAAAACCGCAAGTTGCGACGTCCGTATCTTCTATTTTGTCCATGCCAAACTTCACCCAGCCATTACCTGCAGGAAGATATACGCCAGTGGCATTCTTCCATTCTGTAACAATTGTCTCTCCATCAACCACTTCCGTGGTTTTCACCTCTTTATAGTCATCCATGGTAAACGACAACAGGCTAATAGTAGAAGAAGCTCTCGTACGAATATCATTCCTAGTACTAGGCTTACTATCACTATCGAATGATATTATTCCATCAATTCCTATACCATCAAACTCATCCAGAGCGTATTTATCCCCGGGATCACTTGACACGCCTTCAATATTGCTCAGTGCCCTATCAGTGGTAACCAATACAGCTCCTGGCACATATTGAGAATCGAACTGCCCTACATTATTGGTATTCAGCGAAAACACGCCATTGCTAGTATGATCCCAGTTGGTATCATTCTGATCTTTATTGATAATGGTGTTATAGACATTGGTCGGCTTCCCTCGTTCCTTCTGAGCCGATATGTTTGTAAAGTCCCATGTGTAAGGATACGTCTGGTGAGGGGCAGAGCCGATGGTGAGCGTATAGTCCGGCGTATAGCCAATCAGGTATTTCATGTCAGCCGTATAATTGTTCATCCTTATGGTCACCTTGCCCCAACCACTGGTGGCATCAATATGTCCATAGTTATAAGTTGGATAATTCGCACCACGCTTCCATTGAGTATTATACATCTTGAATCCTACCAGATTCTTTCTCATTTCATATAGGCGGTCAGACTCTTCCTGAGGAACGGGATAGGCGTTTTCATCCGTATGAATCCGAAAGTTATATTCATCTGCAGCATCAGCCCCCTGCACAGACAGGATATCGTCTCTGCCCGGGGCATAGCCTTTCAGCACATACATGGCAGGTCCTGTGGCTGTAGAGTATAGCTGGTTGCAATAGGTATAGGTATAGCCATCTTCTCGGTTGTCTAACAACAATGTGGTTGGAGCTGCCACATTCCCAAGAAGATTAACCCTTCTCATCGTTGGTATATAATCGCCACTATAGATACGAATGGACTGTATGTCGTTATTGCCATAATCTTTCAGAGTGAAAGTCACGTCACCATCGGCCACAACTACAAAGGAATATGGACCGACATAATTTCTAATTCTTCTATAGGCAGACTCTGTAATTTCAAATTCCTCACTAATGGTCTTTCCTCTCAAATCTTTTAGATTTGTAGCTTCAAAAACAGAGCCTGATCCAGCAGACTCATGCCGCCAAAGTATCTCCACAATGTCACCCTCTTTCAGTAAGGGAATCGTAAATGATGTGCCTCCTCCATTTCCACGAATACCGATATGCGAATAGGTATTTGCATCATTTCGTAGAAAAAAGTTTCGGGGGTTATTGACAAAGACAAGACCTGCCGTCTCTGGCACAATAAACGCATTGTCGCCATACACGGCATCTTGTCGATACCACTCTGGGCGTTCATTGTTATTCACATTCTTGTATTCAGCTCTCCACGAATCACCATAGTATCCCGTCTGGTATTTTGTACTCTCATTAGAAGGATCTGGAACTTCTTTCATCGCATCGGTCGTTGTCAGACCCTTCTCGGCAGAATAGAAATCCCAAAGATGTCCAGGATAGGCCGTTGCGTCATAAGCGACAGTGAGAACATAACTAGCCGAAGCATTACCTTCAGTTGCTGTTATCTTGATGGCTCCACCTCCCGTAATCCCAGAAATCGTTGTGCCAGTTATTGTGGGGGTCCCAACATCGCCAACACAAGATATACTATAGGTCGGAAAAGTCATTCCTTTTACCGATTGAACAGAATAGGTTTCTCCATTAGCCGGAATATTAATGACTTCAAAATGATTCTTAAAATATGCATCTACATAACTGATGGAGTTAACCAACGGAACAATTACACCATCTGTTGCATCATCCAACAGTCGCAGATTATATAGATAATAGGTAGACCCACTAGCGAGCGATGCCGCAAGAGTATGATCACTTTCGTCAATCTCTGTATCAACAACAGTTCCATCACTCTTAACAAGTCTGCTTCGTGCAGCACTGACATTTCCAGTCAATACCATATAACCATTTGACGAAGCTTCCAACTTAACAAAAGTTCCTCCATAAATACCTTCATAAGGGACACCATTGCCTCCTATATTAGGTCGAGAGTAACCATTGTTGTCTATTACTTTTAATACAGATCCACTTTCGCTGCTAACTACTATAGCAGTTTCACCAATACTTCCATTGCTAAAGCCATAACTCACAGTCAGGCCTTTTGGTAGAGTGTGACTCTTAGTGGTATTCTCCGTATTATTCATGATGATACCAGGTTCGCTAAACGTAAGCATATTGCCATTAATGACAGGAGCCACCATCGTACCGGTTACAGTCAGGTTGTATGAAGCAGAATTGCCTTGTGTGTCAGTAGCGGTAATTGTCGTAGCACCAATGCCCTTAATAAGCAATTGGTTGCCTGGCCAGAATGATGCAACATTTGTGTTGCTGCTTGAATAAGTACTTATCTCATATCGATGTTCTTTCAAATATGGCAAGTAATCTGCAACCACATTAGGATCTGAAGCTCCGACATCAGTGATATCTACTGTAGCACTACTCGCAGACCAAGTAGGTAATGGTGTTATCTCAACATTATCAATAGCAAAATTAGCAAAATACCGGCAAGTATTAAACTCCATTTTTCCTAATCCTCCAGAAGAACTTGATGTCACATTACTGTCAAAATAGGTCGTTGCTCCTTCTTTGTTTTTTATTGTGACATGAGTTGTTGCCCCTCTTCTTGTTAAGCTTATTGTATACCAAGGTACATCTGTGATAGTATTTGAACTATTTCCTTTATTGGTATTGGGTAGGTTTATCTGTGTACCATTATTTACTTTCCAATCTGTTGACCACGTTCCTGTTGCGGTCAATGAAAAAATAACATCTGAACCAAGTTTATCATATACGGTGAAGGAAACAGGTTCCTGATTGGTAGAACTGGATACTTTCAGATCAAAACTCATATTATAATCTGTACCCTCTGCTATATTGAACGATGGTCTTGTTAATACTGTACCATTATTATTCCTAGTACCCTGATCTACAGACAAGTATTTATTACCACCTTCATCCAGAATAACAGGAGTAAAGCGATCTGAATTCGCTGTTGTCCAATCAATCGTTTCTGAATCGTAATTCTGTGAGTAATAATTGGTAGAGATTTCTAAATCGTCAATACAGATGGTACGGTCACTATTATCACAATTACTGTTAATCTCAATACAGCTTAAATTCTTGGCAGCACTTCCAACATTCCCCAAAATAGTTTTGTCGATAGCCTTGTTGGAAAGATAAATATTAAACATGATGGTCCCGTTTTCACTAATCTGCATAGTAACTTTAGGATTATATGTACCACTGCCATTTCTGTAAGGTTTGCCGTTTCCATCAATTCCATTGGCATTCTGGTCACTATTATAGTGTGAAATAGCGTCAAACTCCTCAAACCCCCACACCGTTGATCCGCCTATTTTAACGTCAATAATTCTTCCCGAGGTATGATTATAAGTATATCCGACCAAAACAACTCCATCAGAATTAAGAACGGAAACTGAAGATGTCTTATTTGTACTCCCCAAATACCCATGATAGGCAGTGAACGAAACTGTTACCGTTTCATTAGTTCTTAGAGTATGTGCATCATTAAAGTAGGCTCTCGATGTAGTGTTAAACACCCTGAGGACACTACCGATGTTTGCATTCGATGTTACAATGTCTCCTTTATTAAAAGGCTCACTTGTACTTGCGAAATCGGTTTTATACCCCAAACTCTTTATACCAACAGTTGCTTGAATTTCTCCTATTCCCATTGTAATCAACAGGAGAAGGAGAATCAGTAATCGCACTATTTCCTTTTTCTTCATACCTTACAATTCTTCGTTTTGGATTCGGATGGCCCAAGAAAGGACGTTGATTGAGATGGTCACGTATTTCCAGGTTTCCTCGGGGCCGCTGCCTTCGATACCGAAGTCGAGGCGATAGTCATATTCGCGGTCGAGGTATTCCTGTGGACTATAGTTCTGTATCTCGTAGGCATTGCGAGCCAGAGCGAGGTAGTAACAGAGGTCGATATTCACAATAGTATGACCCGTTTCATGATTACGGATAATGAATCGCGGGTTGTGACGGGTGTCTTTACTGTTGATGAGTCGGAAGAGCGAGAAGTCATAATGGGCATTACGCTCGGCAATGACATGTTGGATAGACGAGTTAACGTCTTCGACATAAGTTTCTGTAGTCCAGGCAGCAAAAGGACGATAGGTAACGGAGCCTGAAGCTGTAGACTCGTTATCATAAGCCAGCTGGGAATGTTCGTCAGTGACAGTCACATCATAACGTTCATAATCATTATCCAAGGGATTATCCCGACGAAAGATCATCACGTTCAGATCATTTGTCAGCCGCATCAGTCCGATGGTAGCCTCAGCTGGTTCCTTTTCTGGCAGATAGACATCCACGGGTTGAAGTGTGTTCCATACGGTGTCGAGACGTTGGGCTGGTGTAGAAGTTGGTAGCGTATAGGTGAGATCACGAATGCTCTCGGCAATGCCCAACTCAGATACGGAGATGGCAGCATCTGCAGCAGAACGGGCAGAAGCATAGAGACGATAGTTGCCTGCAGGTAGTTCCTCGAAGTTGAAACCGAAAGAAGCTTCGCGTAGCGGCTTCGACTCTGCGGTGTTTCTCGACGTCTGGAAGTCAATGATGGCATTAGTCTCAGGATCCACCACATAGACGGTAGCCTCCTCAACATGGTCTAGGAACATGTTGGCCCGCATGGTGTTGTAATCGTAGCGCAACTTGACACGCAACGGATTGCGACAGTCAGGACAGTCACTGCGGTCTTCCTTCATCAGGGAGCACGAGGACAGCAGTAGCAGTACAAACAACCACAGATGACACTGATTGAACGGATTCTTTTTTCTTATCATATTTATATCGCTTTTTTCTTTTATTATCTTCTTTATGGAGTTGGACGTCCTATACCTGAGATGCTTGAGTTTTGGAGCGTAAGATAGTAGGCATTATTGCGAACAATATCTCCTAGTGTATAGGTGTAATACATCTTACCATCACGGAAGCACTTGGAGTGATTGCCGAGCCATTCTGCAAGTTCTGCCAGTTTGGTTTGCTGTTCCGCAGTAAGATTACTATTGACGAGTGTAAATGTCACAGAACCATCCTCACTGGTTGTGATGGTAGCATATTTGAATATTTCAGCGTTGTCAATACCGTTAAGTCCAAACCCTTGCTTATTTTCTGGGGGCAGGCCAACCTTCAGATAGTTGATGTACTGTTCTGGACTTGTATATATATCATAATAATGGTGGATGTTAGGGGTGAAGTCATTAAAAAACGGATGAAACACAAAACACTCATGCATCAGCATGCTCGATGCATCCTTTAGTTGCACCTCGACAATGACTTCTGTGTTGCTGCCTTCAGCGATGTAGATAGCATCACCGCTTAGGGAACGTTGGGGATAAACAGTAAAGTCGCTATTAGTAAATGTGATGGGAGAGAGTGTACCTCCGCTTCCTCCACTGATAGCGTAACTCGTTGTAAAAAAATGATTAAGAGCCCAAATCATTTTGTGTATTTGGGGATGTCTCTCGTTGTTTCCGTTTAGGTTGATGTTCGAAAGTGCGCTTGTAATTCCATTCGTCACACTGACCTTTGCTGCAGCACGTTCCACATTAAGGATAAGTTTCTTATAGGTTAAGGTTGACTGTCTGATGGCCTCCTCGCTATCATAAAGATAGCATTCGTTGGAGTTCTCCCAATTAGGATCATATATCTGCAGAGCCACCTGCTCTGGGGTAGCCCCTTCTCCCTTCGGTTTGCTGGCCATATAGAGTCCCACATGCTGGCCGGTGCTGCCTACACTGTTGATGACAGAACTCTGAATCTGAGCTCTTGTATAACCACTAAGAGATGTTCCATTCAGATAGAGCATATCGTTCTTGACAGAGAATCCCGTCTTTGTTGTGTTAAGCAAGGCCATCACGTACAGCTTTCCTGTTGTGGGATATGGATGAATTCCAATGGGCAGTCGTTGGATAATATCTATAGTCTTGTCGGTAGTAAAACCAGGATTATTGATTAGCTGGTCAATGATGACAGCTTTCTTTAAAGTTGACGATGACTCTCCATTGCCCTCAAGAATGACGAGGATGCCGTCGTAAATGGCGTTTTCTTCTGCAGTTCCCACATTGGTTCCACGCGTCTTTGCTTGCACATCGTTTACAATTTTTAGGTTGATATAGCAACTATCTGTACGGCTGACCTCCTTGATGCCGCCGTCATCTCCTGGCAGGGCATCGCTGCTGCACGCCGTCAGAAGCAGTGCTCCTAACAGCAGGCCGATGGTCAATATGTACAGTTTCGTTTGCTTCACCTTATTATAAATCTATCTAATTCGTGCAATCCGTTGTCATTATAAGTTTTGTTCGTGGGTTGTCCAACTACTAATCTGAAGTGTCGCATTCAACAGTTGCTCTACCTTGTCATCTGCATCCGATGTGAGAGAAGGAATAATAGGCGAGCCAACATGGGTGATGCTGCGGATGCTGATATTGTACCAGTTGTTACGCACAATACCATAACGACCCAGGTATTCTTGAGCTTGTGCTTCCGCTATCTCCTCGGCAGTACCTGTGAAGGCCGTACCTTTAGCCGTGTCTTTGGAACTATAAGCATAGGCCTGACCCGTACCATTGCCTGTCATTCCTGGAGCCGAATACCACGGTGTCTGATTGTCACCAAAATGACGGATAGGCACACGATAGTAGCAATAGCCGTCATCGTAGAACTTCAGGGCGATATTGCTGGCGAAATAGTCCACAAGACCAAGATTGTTAAAGGCCGTTGCCTCTGTCGAACCGCTAGCCCTGGCCGTCTGTGTCACGCTGCTCACAGTGGCAGTGCCTGTGGCAAGATCTTCCGTCAACTCGATATTTACGTGCTTCACCTCGCCAGCGGCATAGGTATTCACCCAATTACGGAATCCGCTATTGTTCTGCATCAGCCAAGTGCGCAGGTAGTCATCGATGGTGGCAGGGTTCGTACCGTCGTAAGGTACAACATTCGACCTTGTCCGGCTGAACGATGACGAGGCGCTCGTGCCTTGTTCCTCCAACGTTGTTGAAGGTGGTTGGAAAATAACATCCTGTCCCGTGACGCTGGTTGTATAGAAGTCACCACCATTATTCAGTTTCAGGCGTACCAATACCGATGTTGTGCAATTATCTTGCATGTGACCAACGTCGAAGGTATTCTCAGCGCAATAGACACTGCTACCTGTCGATTTCCAGAAAGCCGACTTCTGAGCATCATCATATAACAAATATGTGGCGTATGGCACATTCGTCAGTCCGCTGCTGCCACTATAGTTTGCATCCTCAGCCCAATAGGTACGATAGACATAGGGATAGTAAGGCTCCACAGCCTCACTCTCCACCATTCGCTCATAATCCACTGACGTAAGGTGTTTGCAGAGATAACCCGTCGTGTTATAGTTATCTAAAGCGAATGTCAAATCATTACTTGTAAAGGTTGCATACTCATTACCTAATATTTTATGGTTTGTTTCACTGAGGCCGTCCTCAACCGTTGTCTTCACAGCGAGCCGCTCTATGTTTATATGTCCGGCAGGGTTCCCTATCGACTCTTCCTCAGTAGGGAAGAAATAGCTGGCATCAATATTTACCAACGTGAACAGTTCTGCATTGGCTGCATATGCCTTGGCAAGCCGAGCATTACTCATCACGAAGTAATCGGTTTTATCCATCGTATTCACTATGCCTGAGATCAGAGCTTTGATGGTGCTAAATTTATCGCCGGAACTTATACCAGGTGATGCATTGGCGATAACGAGGACAGCAAGTCGATCACTGTTGCGGATATTCTCGTCAGTCACTTGGATAGTCACAGTTTTGTGGTTTGTCACCTGTGGATCAGGGCCATCCGTAGGATTGCTATAGTCCACCACATAGGTGCTGGCCACTGTCATATTGTCCTCCGTAGTCTCTCCGTCACCGTGGAAGAGTACCAACATCATTGTTTTCACGGCATACTCATTTGGTGCGCCATTCTCGAAAGAACTACGGGTTGCAACATCAGGAATTGGCAGATTGATATCCAACGACATCCATGCCTTTCCCTCGCTGGTGAAGCGCGAAAGGATGTCCACCTCCGGCTGTCCAGCGGTATCCTCTTCGCTACTACATGAAATTACCAACACTACAGAAAGCAGTGCTAACAGAACGGCAATAATGGAATGTATGAATGTCTGGAACTTATTCATCTGTCTAATTTGGAATCACTCATTGTCTTGTAGCAAATGTGGGGCGGGGCTTCCCGCCCCACATGCTTACAACTATGAATAAATCATCGTGTCGTTAGAGGTCTGCGCTCTGAGTACGCTTAGCCCAACTGAGGATATTTATCTGGACAGAGATAAAACTCTTCACATTGTCATCCCAATCTGTACCTGGATCAGGAATAGTAGGAGAGCCTAAATCTGAGACAGAAGTGATATTAATATCGTACCAGTTGTTTCGCAATACACTATAACGTCCTAAATACTTGTCGTTCTGATAATCACTCTCACTAGAAGGAGCTGTTGCTGAACTGTTATATGATGTAGCCGTGTTGAGATGATTATCTGCATTCCACGGTGTCAACTCATCACCAAAGTGTTTAATAAGAACTGAATAATAGGAGATTCCATCTGTATATACTTTAATCGTGTGATTACTATTAAAGTTTGATACAACTGATGCTGCACTTGTAGAAACGTTATAAGTTTTGCTTTCGTCACTATTCTTGAGAACGACATCAGAGATCGTAACAATGCCAGATGAAGCCGTCAAAGTCATAGTTGCCTTCGAATCATCGGCAGTTAAACCAGCGGAAGCTAATGCTGCTGATACCGTGGGATCATTTTTAATGATATTGGCTATAGCTGCTTTAAGTGGAGCGTCCTCGCCAGAGGCATTACCATAATATGCACCATTCATCGAATAGAAAGTCTTACCTCCATTAATAGCCAACTTTATAATTGCACGAGTCGTATAATTCTCTTTCTGTTTAGAAACAGGGAAATTGTTCTCATAGCAATAAAGAGGAGTACTTGAGGCTGTACTGGCTTCAGTAGGAGAAGCGAATAGTAGTGTTGAATTGTTTGTGTACTCATATGATTCACCCCAGTAAATACGATATTTAGAAGTAACTGCGCTACTTCCCACAAAACGATATGGATTAGTACTCACATCCCCAGAATGAAGGTTATACCATTCACCAATATTCGCTACCTGATGTTGAAAATAGGTAGTTGGAGCAACATTACTTAACGTCCATCCACTAATCGCCCAGCTTACATCTTGATTGTTTGCATCTTTAATATTCGTAGACAAGTCACCTACTTTTTTGACTTTTCTATTTGATTCTTCAACAGCAGTTCCAATTGTGACTTTTGCAACATTTCTTTCAACATTGATTGTGGCGGCTTCATTACCACTTGTTGCAGCTAGTTCACGTGTGGAATAAATTTTGTTTTTATCAATCTGAACTAACGAAATATATGTTGCATCTGTTGGGGCAGAAGCGCCTCCTGGATTATTGGCAAGAGGAGCGTTTGTCATAACAAATGGTGTTGACAATAATGCTGCGGTTGTTAGCGTATTGGTTGTTCCGAAACAAGTTGAGAAAGTACCAGAAATAGCCGTACCACCAATCTTAAGAACAGAACCATCAATCGTAAAAGAAGATGGTTTGTTGAGGATAACGTAAGCAAACAACTCATCACTACCAGTTGGCTTATCTGAACTATTGATTGGAGTAACAACTTTAGAGGTTGTTGTTATTTGCGCATCAGCAGAAGTACTCCAAATTGAAGATAAATCATAAGCCGACAAAGCAGTAGCTGATGCTGCGTCTGTTCCTCTAAATAAAACTAGAGTTGCATCATTAACTTGATACTCAGCTGGTAGTCCATCATCAAAGGTGTCATTAACACCACGTGTTGAAGAAGCCGAAGGCAAACAAATGGAAAAACTCACATAGCTTTCACCATTGTCGATTGGCCCGTTGTTCTCGGCCACGTCGTTGTCACTTGAGCATGCAGTGAAGCTGAGCCCTACTGCGAATAATGCTCCGAATAAAAACATACTTTTTTTCATAATTGTAAGTTTTAAAGAGTTAATAAATAAATGTTATATGTAATTATGTTTTTTTTCTTGGGTTATTGCGAGTTCAGGAAGCGCTGCAACTCTTCAAGATTATGTTTGGCCTCCTTGATTTCGGACTGGCCGAAGGCGGCCTCGGCTTCTGCATAACGACCCTGTTTGGCAGCCAGCACACCACGGGCATTCTGAGCCTCGGCACTATCGCCGGCTTTCGCCAGATAGCGGCCAGCGGCAGCGAGGTCGTCCTTTCGCAAAGCGATGACGGCAGCATTCAGGTTGGCAGTCTCGTCATCAGGATACATCTTGACGGCTGTCTCAAACACATCGTCATAGTCTTTCGAGCCTGGGGCATAGGTGTTTGCCACGAGGAACATCTCGTTGAGGGAGAGTTGCCAGGGCTTGGTGCGGATAATGTCGCGGGCCTCTTCAACGGTGAAGGGGCGAATGGTGTAACTCACCCGATAGTCACTATGACGCAGGGCTGGGAAGACCTCAGCCAGAAGCTGCTTCCACTGCTGTGGATAGCGCTGACGAAGCTGGCGCTCCTTCGCATCAAGATCGGCGTCGCTCTTGGCAATGTCGAGAATAGATGAATAATCAGTAGTATTCTCCTTACTCGAAAGCCAGCTGATGAGTCCATCCCAGTCCTCTGGCGTCGACTCCACACTGAAGATGTTGGCAGGCAGGTCGATAAGCTGCTGCACATAGTCTTTGAAGGCCTGTGCCCTACCCTCTGCCAGACGCTTGTTGTTCTGATAGCTACCCTCAGGCGAGGCATAGCCATGAATGGAGATATGAGTGATGGTGGTGTTAGGATCCTTCCGCACCACATTGATGGTCTCCTCGACCTTCGAGAGTTCAGAAGCATTGTTGCGATAGTCACGACGGATGTCGGTCTTGTTCACGACGAAGTCGAGATAAGCCTGACCACTGAGATAACGTGATTTCAGTGTCTCGGCTTGCGGTTCGAGATAAGCCAGATCGTAGGAAGGTACGTATGGCGCAGGTTTCTCGACCACCACTGGTACCTCGATGATGACAGGTTTCGGCTCAGGTCTGTTGCCGAAGGTGTAGGCAATGTTCAGCGCAAGCTTCGTGGGACCATAGTAGTCGTAGGAGCCGCTGTGGATGAAGTCGCCACACCACTCATTCTCGTAACGGTCGTATCTGAATCGGATATACCCCACCCCAACAGCAGCCTCCAAACGCCAGCGGTCGCTGAGTCGCCAGGCATGGCCCAGCGTCAGACCACCTCCGATGAACCAGCCCTCGTAGCGGTTGTCCTTCAACCACTTCATCATGCCGAAGGGCATATCGACACCACCCACATTGAACTCTCCGCCAAGGGCATGGACACCAGTAAACCACCCAAGCAGATAGGGAGCTTTCTCCTTCTTGAGCCAATAGCGGTATTCTGGCATCAACGACCAGTGGCGCCATTTCTTAGTGTCCGAGAATTTCCACGGGTTAATGCCGTAAAAAGCCTGGAAGGAAGAGCGCGAGCCGATTTTCACCTCCAAACCGATGTTGGGCGTTAGCGTCGCATCATATAGAAGATTGTTCTTGATGGACCCTGTGGGAATAAAGATGACGGAATCAGAAGGTATCGACTGTGCCGAAGAGGGCAATACAGATATATAAAACAGCCCCCAAAGAAATAGACAAAGTTTTATTCTTTGCATATAGAGTAATGTTACAGTTTTTACATCTGCAAAAATAGCCAATTAATTCGAGACGAAAGAAATTTAAGAAATTTAAACCAAAAAAATTATAAATAATTAACCAAGCGCTCAGCGGGGAAAAGGCATAAACAGTTATTTATCTACAAAAAAGCGAATAATTATAAATAAAACAATTAATTTTGATGCTTGAATAAAAAAAAAGCATTATCTTTGTCGGCTGAAATCAACTATATTATAAATAAGGTATATGAAACAGTTCTTCAAAATGACTTTGGCCACCGTCTGTGGCATCGCGATCTTCCTGCTGATTGCAGGATTCTTCCTCGTTATCTCACTCGCCGGTATGCTGGCCAGCGACTCCGCGCCGACTAAGGTAAAGGAAAACTCCGTGTTCGTGATTAAGCTCAACGGTTCTGTCAGTGAACGGGCAGAAAGCGGTACGCCCTTCGACGCCGTGCTCGGCATGAACGATATGAGTGCCATGGGACTGGACGACCTGATTGCCTCCATCCGCAAGGCCAAGGATAACGACGATATCAAGGGTATCTATCTGGAAGGCGGCGTGACCGAGTTCGATGCTCCCGCCACAGCCCAGCAGCTGCGCGACGCCCTGAAGGACTTCAAGGAGAGCGGCAAATGGATCGTGGCCTATGCCGACCAGTATCTGCAGGCCAACTACTATGTGGTATCGGTAGCCGACAAAGTATACTTGAACGACAACGGCATGATCGACCTCCGTGGTCTCGGCGGCAAGGGTGAGTACTACAAAGGACTATATGACAAGATCGGCGTCAAGTATCTTGTAGCCAAGGTGGGCAAGTACAAGAGTTATGTGGAGAGCAACACCCTGACTGGCATGAGCGACTACGACCGTGAGCAGCGCACCGTCTACCTCAACGGCATCTGGAACTACTGGCTGAAAGAGATGGCAGAGGGTCGCGGCGTGAAAGCCGAAGACCTGAACCAGATGGCCAACGACAGCATCATGGCCTTTGCCAATCCCCAGTACTACGTCAAGGCGAAACTCGTAGACAAGGTCATCTTCCCTGACGAGGTGAAGGCTGAGATCAAAGGCCGTCTGAGTCTTGACAAGGACGATGAGATTCCGCAACTGACACTCTCTGACATGCTCAACGTGAAGTCGAACAAAAAGAATGACGGTGATAAGATTGCCGTATATTATGCCTATGGCAGCATTGTTGATAGTGAGGCCCAGAACCTGTTAAGTGGTGGTGGTCATTGCATCGTGGGCAAGACGACAGCAGAGGATTTGCGTAAGCTGGCCGACGATGACGATGTGAAGGCTGTGGTATTCCGTGTGAACTCAGGTGGTGGCAGTGCTAATGCCTCTGAACAGATACGTCACGCCCTCAAACTCATCAAAGAGAAAAAGCCCTTAGTCGTATCGATGGGCGGTGTAGCAGCATCGGGCGGCTACTGGATCAGTTCACCCGCCAACTGCATCTTCGCCGAGCCTACCACCATTACCGGCAGCATCGGCATCTTCGGACTGATACCCAACTTCAGCGGACTGGTACAGGACAAGCTTGGCGTGACCTTCGACGGTGTGACCACCAATAAGTTCTCGGACTATGAGACCGACCTGGTCTTAGGCAAGAACACCGACGAGGCAATGAAGTATATGCAGACGTATGTGGACCGCGGCTACCAGTCGTTCCTCGACATCGTGTCGGAGGGCCGTGGCCTGAAGCCCGCACAGGTTGACTCCATCGGTCAGGGTCGTGTATGGCTGGCCACCGATGCCATCAACATCAAGCTAGTTGACAAGCTCGGCAGCCTCGACGATGCTGTGAAGAAGGCCGCTGAACTGGCCAAGATCGATGATTACTACACATCAGCATATCCCGGAAAAGGCAGCTGGCTCGACACTTTCATGCCCAAAGAGGATAAGGGGACTTATCTTGACGGGAAACTGCAGGCAGAGTTCAAGGCTCTCTTGGGAGACCTCTATCAGCCTCTGATGGAGATTCGCCAGAGCATCCAGAACGGCAACACCATTCAGGCTCGTCTACAGGATGACACAAGGGTGAAGTAGTTGACAGTTGATAGTTGACAGTTGATAGTTGACAGTTGACAATGTTAGGGAAGGACAGAATCGAGGGCGACCTCATCAGCATCAACAAAAAGCTATTGCCACTGAGTTGGCTCTACGGCTTGGGAGTCGGTTTCAGGAACCTGCTCTTCGAGATGGGCATTCTGAAGAGTCGCTCCTTTACCGTGCCTGTCATCTCCGTGGGCAATATCACCGTGGGCGGGACTGGCAAGACGCCCCATGTGGAATACCTCATACGACTCCTGAAAGACCGCGCCAAGGTGGCCGTGCTGAGCCGGGGCTACAAACGCAAGAGTCACGGTTTTGTACTGGCCGGCAAGAATACGACAGTCAACGACATCGGTGACGAGCCCTACCAGATGATGACCAAGTTCCCCGATATCACAGTAGCTGTAGATAGGAAGCGAACCCGGGGGATTGATCATCTGACAAGCGGAGAACAAGCGAAAGACACTGACGTCATTCTTCTTGACGATGCCTTCCAACACCGCTATGTGAAGCCCGGCATCAATATCCTGCTCGTTGACTATCACAGATTGATCATCTACGACACCCTGTTGCCGGCAGGACGGCTGCGGGAACCTGTCAAGAGTAAGGACAGAGCCGACATCGTGATTGTCACGAAATGTCCGAAGGACTTGAAACCCATGGAGTTCCGTGTCATCACCAAGGCCATGAAACTCTATCCTTATCAACAACTCTTCTTCTCCACCCACGAGTTTGAGTCGCTGAGACCGGTCTTCACAGGAAATCTGGTACAACCGGAACTATCAAAGGCCTTGGCCGATAAAAACGTGCTGCTGCTGACGGGTATCGCCTCGCCGGAACAGATGCAAGCCGAACTACAGGGCTATACAAAGAATGTGACACCACTGGCGTTCAGCGACCATCATGCCTTCATGAAGAAAGACGTGGAACAGATCAACGAAACGTTCAGCAGCCTCCCCTCTCCCAAGCTCATCATCACCACAGAGAAAGACGAGACGCGGCTGTTGCAGGTTGAGGGCCTTAGCAAAGAGGTCAAGAGTCATCTCTACGTGCTACCTATCAAGATACAAATCCTACTCGATCAAGAAAATACATTCAACCAAACAATTTTAAGCTATGTACGAAAAAATTCAAGAAACAGCATCCTGGCTGAAAAGCCGGATGACCACAAGCCCAAAGACAGCGATCGTCCTGGGGACCGGCCTCGGACAATTAGCTTCAGAAATATCTGATAAGACGGAGTTTCCTTATTCCGATATTCCCAACTTCCCCGTATCCACCGTTGAGGGCCATAGCGGTAAACTCATCTTCGGCAAGCTCGGTGGCGTAGACATCCTTGCCATGCAGGGACGCTTCCACTTCTATGAGGGTTATTCGATGAAAGAAGTGACGTTCCCCGTCAGGGTGATGTATGAGTTGGGCATCAAGACACTCTTTGTCAGCAATGCCGCAGGTGGCATGAACCCAGCGTTCAGCATCGGTGACCTGATGATTATCACAGACCACATCAATTTCTTCCCCGAACATCCTCTCCGTGGAAAGAACTTCCCCACAGGGCCAAGATTCCCGGATATGCACGAGACCTACGACTTGAATCTCGTTGCACTGGCCGACCAGATTGCCGAGGAGAAGGGTATAAAGGTGCAGCATGGCGTCTATGTCGGTGTTCAGGGTCCGACCTTTGAGACACCGGCAGAATATAAGATGTATCGTCTGCTGGGTGGCGATGCCGTAGGCATGTCGACAGTACCTGAGGTCATTGTAGCCCACCACTGTGGCATCCGCACCTTTGGCGTCTCGGTCATCACCGATCTCGGTGGCTTCGATGTTCCTGTCGAGGTGAGTCATGAGGAAGTGCAAGGAGCCGCCAACAAGGCACAACCGTTTATGACGGAAATCATGCGTGAGATGATCGTACGCTCCGAACAGGTAGAAAGCAACGCCAAAGAGAAATTTAACACAGATCACCCGACAGAAGGATGGAAATAGCAAAACTGGGTGAGTTCGGACTCATTGACCGTCTCACGAAAGACATAGATATCAAGAACGAAAGTACGAAGTACGGTGTAGGCGACGACTGCGCCGTACTTTCCTATCCTGACAAGGAAGTGCTCGTCACCACCGACCTGCTGATGGAGGGTGTGCACTTTGACCTGACCTATATCGACCTGAAACACCTTGGCTACAAGAGTGCAATGGTCAACATCAGTGACGTGTTCGCCATGAATGGTACGCCCCGACAGATCACCGTCTCACTGGCCCTCAGCAAACGGTTCACGGTGGAGGACATGGAGGAGTTCTATGCCGGACTCCGTCTGGCCTGTGACAAATGGGGTGTCGACATCGTTGGCGGCGACACGACCTCCAGCTATACCGGTCTGGCCATCTCCATCACCTGCATCGGTGAGGCGAAGAAGGAAGACATCGTCTATCGTCATGGGGCGAAGGATACCGACCTCATCTGCGTCTCAGGCGATCTTGGCGCAGCCTATATGGGTCTTCAGCTGTTGGAGCGCGAGAAAAGCGTCTACTACAGTCAGGTGGAGGAAGCCAAAAAGAAAGGTGACAAGCGAGCCCTCGAGGAGCTGGCCCATTTCCAGCCCGATTTCAGTGGTAAGGAGTATCTGTTGCAACGCCAGTTGCAGACCGAAGCCCGTGGTGACATCATCCAGAAACTCCGAGAGGCAGGCATCAAACCGACAGCCATGATGGATATCAGCGACGGTCTCTCCTCAGAACTGATGCACATCTGCAAACAATCTGGTGTCGGCTGTCGTATCTACGAGAAGAACATCCCCATCGACTACCAGACGGCAGTGATGGCTGAAGAGATGAACATGAACGTGACCACCTGTGCCCTTAACGGCGGCGAAGACTATGAATTGTTGTTCACAGTTCCCATCGGTGACCACGAGAAGGTGGAGCAGATTGAAGGTATGAAGCTCATCGGCCATATTACCGACTCAAAATTCGGTCAGGTGCTCGTAACCCGTGATAATCAGGAGTTTGAGCTCAAAGCGCAAGGCTGGAATCCTCTTAATTGAACATTGAACATTGAATATTGAACGTTAAAAAATGCTAACATGCAAACGATTTTCAATTTTCAATGTTCAATTCTCAATTATTCTTAGTACCTTTGCACCCGCAAACGAAAGGAATGCAGAAACCACATGGTGCCTTAGCTCAGTTGGTAGAGCATCGGACTGAAAATCCGTGTGTCCCCGGTTCG
>JAEETC010000051.1 GCA_016286585.1 Prevotella sp.
TATAGTTAAATACCTCCGTTGCTACAAATTGCTACATCGTTGCTACAAAATAATCGGCAATGCTACATTGCGTTTTACGCTGATAATCAGATAGTTATAACGATGCTACAAAATGCTACAAATGTAACACCCTATTTTTCATTTCTCAAAGTCGTTTTTGCGGGGCTCTAAACGCGCATGCACGCCTGGGAAACGCACGAAAAAAGCGGCTGCCTCTCGGCAACCGCCCACCCAAAGATAGACCAGTGGAAAGATTATATTAATAGGGTGCAACTTCTTCTGACTCACGGAATAGTTCTCCTTGTTCCGGTTCTTGACGGGGAATGGCATCATTTTCGCCACCAGCATAGGTATCAAGCATAATGCCATACTTCTGACTCACAATCTCATAGTTGAAGCACATAGGACGATCCTGGCTCCACACTGTTCTGAAGCCTTGTGTCTTACCTTTATCATCCAATATCTCCTCGCGCTCAGGCATACCGTTGATATTGAACTTCTTGAATCGTTCTGGACTTGTGGTATAACCATAATATTCCGGTGTAATCTCCAGATAGTGCAGCATCGACTCTTGCGGCAAAACCTGCTCGTCCATTCGGCGTCCCTGTTCTCTATATGTAGATAGAACCACGTTCTTTCTGATCATCAGGATTGGCATATTCTTCTCGAAATCCATCTCCTCCTTCTGCTTCGAAGTGCGCAGTTTCTGCTTGTAACGAATCTTGTAATCCTGGTCCTTAACCAGAATTCCTTTCTGAATGGCAGAGCTGATGATGTTCCAGAACCCGGCCACCTCATCGACGGATGCAGACATCTCATTTTGTCTAAGGATACCTTTTGCGGCCAGATCCAGCAGCTCTTCATATTTAAATGGGAGCTCGAGCACGTCTTCCAATGATATATAGGTAGCCAATAGTACTGTCCAGTTGCCTTGTATTCGGTCAACAATAGAGCCTTCACCCCTGAGTGCATACTTCACGTCGCTCTCTGCCTTTCGCCAGGCAGAACCGAATGAGGCCTCGAACTTATCACGGTGTTTCAGTATCTCAATGGTGATATGCGAGGCGCCAAGCATACGCCAGTGCTGCAGGTCGGCAAACTCTTGTCGTTCCTGCTCACTGAAAGAGTGCTTATCGTATGTCAGGTAGATAAGACGGGTGAACAGTGCAGGGTCTGCCGTCGGCATCTCCTGACCGGTAATGATTACAGCAGAGTCAACGCGGGCCTGCTCACGTTTCTTATCCTTATCCATATTCATACGCATGCGGCCCACGCCACCCCAAATATCCTTCAGGAACTGAAGCTTCTTGATATCGATACCATTCTTGTATTCGTCGAGATGCACCAGGGCATTCGACACAGAGGCAACGGCATCGGCCAGCGATGGGATTGAAGATTCAATGTTTGGAGCCTCGTAGTCTATCTGAAAGAAGCTCATGAGTGTTTGAGCCAGTTCTGTCTTTCCTGATCCTGGAGGACCGAACAGGTTCAAGAGTGGAATCTTCACACCTCTGTTGCGGATGATATCGGAAAAAAGAGAAGCCATGTAGAACGTAAGTGCCACCCGGGCGTTTGGTCCGAACACGCGGCAGATCTTAGTGAAGTATTCCTTCAATGATATATTTGAATATCGGGTAAGCTGGAACTTACGCTCGTTGACATATAGTTCCTTAGATGTTTTGTAAAGCTGTGACAGAGCTGGAAGATAAAACTTACCGGCTTTCAGGCGCACAATACCCATTTTATCAATATCGTGCCAGTCGGAATCTTCAAGAGCTCCGTTAGAGAAAGCATAGAATCCTTCCTTCTGCCATCCCAGCTGCTTAATCTCGACTGCTGTTTCTGTAACCTTGGCCAGGTAACTCTGTAGCTTTATCAGTTCCTGGTCGCTGGCCATCCATATATAGTTGCCGATACCCAGCAGTTTCTTCCTTAGAGACTTGGATGATGTCAAAACCTCCATATCCAGTTCTATAATCTCCGGTTTATCCTCATCCTCGTTGTTATTAATCTCGAACAAACGTACAGGCCTCAGGTCGTCCTTGATATGGAATAGAGGTTTAAGAGTGAAATTCGACCATTGGCTTTCGTCACCATCCTTATTGGTACCATAATAGCAGTTATGCTTTTCGATAAAACCGAACTGGCGCAGCATGTCGATATCGCCATTCTTGTTCCTACTTGAGATCTTCTCCTGCTTTCTACGCTTGGCCGAATTAAAGGCGTTGCGCCACAGTTGTTTGGTACCATCGTAATGTGCCAGTTTACTCAGATAAGTTTCCTGAAGGTTCTCATCCTTGATACATACCAACAGATCGCACACACTATTGATAACTTTTTGGCGTTCCTCAGTCGTAGTCTCCTTATCCAGTTTCTTTTCTACATACCAAAGAAGGAACTCCTTCTCCGTCAATCCTAACAGATCCGTTTCTCTATTGATGAATTCGTCAGGATCCACCTTCTTCGGATGTTCCGCATCGAGGTCATTAGGAATTTCACGAACAGAAACTGTGAATCCGCATTCCATGGCTAAGGCTCCGTTCTTCAGTACATTCTTGAAACCAGCCCCCAGTTTCTCGCCAGCCTTTGGAACATCACTGTCAGGTATGAAGCAGAGCGTGATATTCTGCATGCGATAGTCACGTAACAGTTCGAACTGTTCACGAGTCCAAGCACCACCCAGCGATGCGATGGTGTTCAATATACCAACAGACTGCAGCTTCATCACGTCCGGCCCGCCTTCAACGAGGAACACCTTCTCTTGTCTGCGTGCCGTTGCTATTGCTTGCTCGATGCCGAATATCGAACGGCTCTTATGGTAGATGTCGCTTTCGCTGGAGTTGATGTATTTGCGGTCATCCTCTCCGTCCATGGTGCGAGCTGTGAAGCCAATGATATTGGAGTAACGGTCACGGATTGGAATCATTAATCGGTTACGGTAAACGCAATAAAGCTGATGGGACCTTTCACTCATCTTCAGGATTCCCATTTCCTGCAATATGTCAAAGTTCAACCCTTTCTTCTCGCAGAACTCAATAACCTTTCTGCCATCCTCTGGCGCAAAGCCTATACGCATCTCTTTACAGTACTCTTCATCCCATCTTCCAAGCATATAGCCTTTTGCAGCTTTTGCTGCGGGGGTGTCCTGCCATAGTTGATGGTAGAACCACTGAGATAGGTGGTCATTAATAATGCGCATGGCCTCCATCTTCTTATGCTTTTCCTCTTCCTCAGGTGTAGACTGAATGTCTGCATCCTGCAAATCAATGTGCAGCTCATCCTTCAACAGTTTCTTGACGGCCAGAGGGAAAGGAAGATTCTCAATCTTCTCGATGAACTTGATGACAGTGCCACCCTCCTGGCATGATCCATAGCAATGCCACAGGTTCTTGGCGGTGTCAACACAGAACGATGGAGTTTTCTCCTGATGGAAGGGACAGCACGCCCATGAGCGATGCCCCTTGCGTTTCATCTCACCAACATAGCCCGAGACAACCTTCTCGAGGTCCACGCGGTCGATGATCATGTCAATGTACTTTTGGTCTATCATAATCTTCGGTCTTACTTTCGGTTGCAAATATAGTGATTGTCAGGCAGGATGTAAAATACACGGTTTATCCGTTCAAATCCTTACTACCTCCCTTATCTGAATATCCACATACACGTTGATGTTCTGGAACGTTCTGCGCGTCCAGTCTCTCAACTCTACAGCCTTCAGACGGCTGCATGGCAGGCTGATGGCCTCGCGCTTTTTGCCGTGCCATAGACCTGTAACTACATATAGTGGGGGGTATTTTCATTTTACTTCTTCATATTCGTCAAATTCAATATCTTTCATATCGTGGCGTCTTGTATCCACTGTCACGGGAACTTCGTTCTTTTTATAGAAATCCCTTATTTCTTTCTCTGTAAATCCCATACCCCGAAGAAGATCAGGTGATATCTTGTCTTTTGGTATGAAGACTGTTGCATGTAAGTTGAAAGGCATTTCAATCAAAGTTAATTGTACAATTCATGTATGCATCTAATACTGCAGTCATTCCACAGTTTACTCTCAGATCATCATTCGCCCTTACTTCATAGATAGGCCCATGAATCTGACGGTCGAAGCTTTGCACAAAAGGTTCACCCAGCATAAAGTCTGCACTCATCACCATGGGAGTGTCAGGTGAGAAATCCTTAAGCTTTTCAATTACCTCTCCGACTGTCAAGGCCTTTTCCGGCTCCTGGTACTCAATAATCCTTCTGACGTCGAACTTAACCGGGAATAGGCGACCGTTTGGAGCCTCCTGGTAAATTGGCATTTGAAGAGCCATTGCAAGCATCAGCTCAGGCTTGCTTCCTGGCGAATTATGCCAATCCTCCAACACGAGCACGGCATCGCATTGTGCCAATTGCACAAGGTCAAGTAGCATGATCTCCTGATAAAAGGAAGTATCATAGTCAGCTGCTTGCGCCAGGCTCTCGGCATGGCGACCTAGGCCGCTGGTTGTTGGGTTGAACACTTCGTGACCTCTGCTTCTTAGCATGTCCTCGGCTTTCTTGAACTTGGCAAGTGTCTCCGGACTCGGATTGTCCTTGCCGATTTTTCCACAAACGTAAAATTTCATATCCTTCAAAATTAATCCATTCACTCTTGTCTCTTTTTAAAGCTGCAGTATGACTGCGATTCGCTGCCCGATGCTTTGCGTCATAGCGGTTATGACAGGTCTGGCACAGGGCTCTCAGATTCTCCGGATCGTTATGACGGGGATCATGATCCAGGTGTGCTATGGTCAGAACCACACGATAAGCACCATAGCTTGGCGCTCTCTTGACCACCAGGGTGTTGTTTTTTATCCCGCAGAACTCACACCGGTTCTGCGCCCTCTCCAGTATTTTATTCCTGATCTCTTTCCAGTTCTTAGGGTAGAGATGTCTCAGTTCCGGCTTTATCGGCATTTTTTATAGATTCTTCGAGCTTCTACAGAAACTACCCATGGGCGGTCTTTGATTTTATACTTAATCTTAACGCTTCCCGCACATGCATCCTCTCCGGCTTTAATTAGCCAGCCTCCTATTTTACCGTTTTCTACGGCTTCGCGGAATTCCCTAATGGCTGGGAAAGATAGCGTATTAAAAATTTTTCTTTTTGATTTCCTTCTTTTCATATCGACACCTCCTCTCTGACCATCAGATGTTCCATACCATAACGCTGCATCCACTCATTATAGTGAGCGATGGCAGCATCACCAGTGAGGCCCTTGCGTTGGCGGTCGGCCAGTTCCTGACGCGCCACAGCTGCCTCTTTTCTCATCTGCATACCCATAGAGCGACTTTGAGTTTCTATGACTATGAGATTTTCCAGAATTTTACTATCACTCATATTCACACGGTTTTGTTTTTATTCGGTCTATATAGCAACCGCATTTCATGCACCTTGCCCCATTGATGCAGTTGCGCCTATCCTTACATGTTTGGCAGTCTGGATGCATTGCCTCGGACTTTAAAAGCCGCCCCGCCGAAAAGATTTGTTATCAACTTCGTATTAATATTATGGCTTGGCGAGGCGGCCGGCAGATCTGTAGTAGAGCCTATATGTTATGTATTCGCATAACTTTGATAATCTCTCGGCAGTTCCTGGCACCAACCTTCTTTTTGATATGCCAGAGCTGCACCTTGACTGTCTGAGGGGACTTCCCCAACTGGCGGGCAATCTCATCGAAGGTATGCCCCCAGAGATAGAGTTTTACTACCTCTTTCTCAGCCGGAGAAAGTTTGATTAAACTTTGTGGTTTACAGACAACGCCTTCATCCGGACAGTACTTGCCCCTAAGAGGACAGCGGACTTCCTCGAAGTTCATGATGTCATGCTCGATATCCGGAGTAAGAAGGTCGTGTTCACCAAAGTTGCACCTGATGAATCTGTCAACCATCGCAAAAGCGGCCTGGTCTTTATGGGCGCTGCTGTTTGATTTCGGCTTATATAGAAGCTTCAGTCTTGACCATGCACCAGGGAACTTCTCGTGAATGAGTCCCAGAACATGAACGCACACGGCCTTTTCAAAGCGTGTCAGGCGCTTCTCTGAGTTCTTCCCTTCCTTGAAGTAGACCTCACCATCTGGGGCTACTCTGAACTCTATTGGTCCCATAGGCCTTCATTAATGGTCTGAATGATGTTAAGCTCTTCATCCCTGCGTAATGAACTGATGGGATTCTCCCTGAGTTTCCCGCTCATGGTGCTGGCGGGATAATCATACTTCTTGGAAAGGTACCGAAGGAACTTTCCTTTGTCTTTCTTTGGCAGGTTCTGGTAATAAACCCGCACGTCAACCTTCTGATTTTCTGCCATAATAAATTTGGTTTTTTGGAAATAAAACGTTAATTTTGCGACAAAAGTAATATTAAAATAGGAATTATCCAAACAAAGTTAGAGAAATGTCTATAACTTTAAGTGGATTTAACACTTGGTGTAGCAATGAGGTACGAAAGGGTTTACATTGACGTAGAAAAACTAAAGACTATCATCAAGGCTCGTGGGTTCAAAGAGCGCGAGTTTTGTATAATCATGTGGGGTGACGATACTCACAGGACAATCAACGAGTTCAAACGGAGGCCTAATACCACCATCGAGACGGCTATGAAGGTGTGCAACACACTGGATATTTCTCTTGATGAACTGTTCAGCGGCTCGGACAAAATTGGGGATTCTCCGTATATAATTGGAGACCAGAACATCGTTAATTCTGCTGTTATTAATCAAGATGCAAAGTCCCTTCAGTCTGAGAATAAAGCATTAAGAATGCTTGTAAAAGAGAAAGATGAGCGTATTGCGGACTTAAAAAAGGTTAATGAACAAATGGAGACTGTGATTGATATGCTCCGCGTACTCGGACAAAACTCGGACACTAAATAAACTGTTTTTCATGAAACGGCGAAAACCCCTTTCCAGAAAGGCCTTACAGGCATTACTTTGCCAAAAAAATGACCAAAAAAATTTAAATCCTGCCTCCGCAACTCAAGAAGAAATCCTCGCCAACTGGCGAGGATTTTTCTTTTAGAACTGTTCGAGTATCCTGATTCGCTCTTCCGTACTCGGATGGGTGGCGAACATCGAGTTGATGAAATACATCAGCCCCTGTTTCAACTGCTGTGGATGGATGATGTACATCTGGGCAATGTCCTCACGATCGGCATGTCCCAAGCCCGGGTTGTTGGAGATCTTACGCAGGGCTGAGGCCAGTGCCAAGGGATTGCCACAGAGCTCGGCACCACCGGCATCGGCCATGAACTCACGTTTGCGCGAGATGGCAAAGCGGGTGAGCAGGGTGAAGAAGTAGGCCACAGCCGAGCAGGCCAGTCCGATGAGCATGATAACCATAATCGACAGACCGTTGCCCTTCTCGCTGTTGCGGTTGCGAGAGCCTCCGAACCACAGCTGGTTGTAGATCATCCTTACTACCAGAGACATCACCGTTGAGATGATACCGACGAAGATGATACTCGTGATGAGCAGACGGGTATCGCGATTACGGATATGTGTCAGCTCGTGGCCGATCACACCTGCCAGCTCCTCATCGTTCAGACGCTCAAGCAGGCCTGTCGTAACGGTGACGGTATAGGAATTCTTGTCGATGCCGCTGGCAAAAGCGTTCAACTGCGGGTCGTCAACCACATTTACCTTCGGCATATCCATACCACAAGCCATACAGAGGTTCTCCACGATGTTATACACCCTCGGGTTCTCCCTACGCATCAGCGGCTGGGCCCCTACGGCCTTCTGGATCATCTTCGTATTGCTGAAGTAGGCGATGGCGAACCAGATACCCACGGCGATAGCCACAATGGGGGCCACCTGGGCAAACGTGAGGTTCACCGAGTCGGAGTCCATCTGGTTGACGAAGTAGCCTGCCTGGTCGTAATAGCCGTTGCTGAAGTAGTTGATCAGAGCGATAAAGATCCATACCATCCCTAATAAGATGATGGGGAAGGCGATGAGCAACAACGTACTTTTCAGGTTGTTGCTCTTGATCTGGCTCTGTATGCCTACGTATCTCATCGGCAATTAGAATTTGATCTCAGGTGCCTTCTCGATGGTGGCACGGTCTTCCTTCGGAATCTCAAACATCGGCTCCTTCTGGAATCCGAACATGCCTGCGAAGATGTTCGACGGAAAGGTCTGCACGGCGTTGTTCAGCTCACGGGTAGCAGTGTTGAAGTAACGGCGCGTAGCAGCGATCTTGTTCTCAATGTCTGAGATCTCTTCCTGCAGCTGGAGGAAGTTCTGGTTGGCCTTCAGCTCAGGATAGGCCTCGACGGATACCTTCAGGCCAGCGAGGGCACTCGAGAGGGCGTTCTCGGCCTGAATCTTGTCGTTGATGCCTGTGGCGTTCATGGCTGCGGCACGGGCCTGGGTGACGCGCTCCAGCAGCTCCTTTTCGTGCTGGGCATAACCCTTCACGGTAGCCACGAGCTGAGGAATCAAGTCGTGACGCTGCTTCAGCTGCACATCGATGTTGGCGAAAGCGTTCTCACGATTGTTGCGTAACTTCACGAGGTTGTTGTAGATGCTGATGCCCCAAACCACGAGGAGCACAATCACTACGAGGATAATAATAAGTACTGACATAATCGAAAATGTTTAAATGTTTATGTATTTGACGGCAAAGGTAAATGAAAAGTTGTAAAGTCGTACATATTTTAAGAATTATTACAAAATAAAATCCGGTCGCCAGGCACGAAACCTTGACAACCGGACTTGTATAGTTCTGAAAGTAGAATGCTTACTTCAAATTTGCCATCACCTTCTGATAGTACCTGTTGGTCGCACGGACACTGTAGCGTACTCCCCCGTTCCAGGAACGAATAGCCTTTTCGATGCTATTCTCAGGGTTATAGTGCGATTGAATTAATAGGAACATCTCCTTCGACTTGGCGACGCTGTAGCGGTCAGCCATCGTGTAACGCTTCTTACTCTTCTGCTTCTTCAGAATCTCGTTGCAATCCTTCACAAGAATCGGAGTAATCTGCATGGCGCCTACTGAGTTTCCACTCACGGCATTGGGATTTCCTTCGCTTTCTACTTGAATAATCGCATCCATTACTGGATTCCAGTTGAAACCTGACGTTTTTGCGCTCTTGGCGGCGTTTGTTACTGCTGGAGCAGTCACTGTGGCCATCATAAGAGCCATCAGGCTCACACTTACTTTCTTCATCATTTGATTCATAATCTCTATACTTTAGACGGCGCTCATCACGAGGGCCGTGTTATCCTTTAGATCTTCTCTCAAAAGTGCGACATCACATAGATTTCGCAGTGATTTCTCCAAATCACGCTGCAAAAGTACAAAGAATCAGGCAGTTAGCCAAATATTTTTGGCTTTTTTATGAAAATTGTGTGCGTACACTGATTTATGTCAAGAGATGTAAATCGGTGTTTCCCTAGTCTAAATCGACCACCGTGATGCCTGCACCACCGAATTGGACGTGCTCATCGCGGAAGTGTGAAACGTTGGGAACGGTGGCCAGATATTGGCGAATCAGCTGGCGCAGGATGCCCGTCCCAGTGCCGTGCAGAATCCTCACGCGAGACATGCCCACGAGGATGGCATCATCGATGAAATAGGTGGTGGCATTGATGGCTTCGTCGCCTCGCATACCTCTTACGTCAAGGTCCTGATGGAAGTTCAGCTTGCGGTTGTCGATCACGTCGCGTGTGTCTTTCGATACCATACCGTAGGAGCCTGCGATATTGTTATTGCGCTCTTCGGTCTTCGAGAGTTGGGTGGTGGGTTTCTCGGCGTGTTCCAGACGGTCTGCCCGCATCTTCGTACGCATACCGCCGAAGATGACGACGGCCTGATTACCGTTGATGCTTTCGATCTCGCCAATCGATGTCAGCCCCTTGATCCTTACGGTGTCGCCGGGTTTCAGTTGAGAATTGACAGTTGAGAGTTGAGAGTTGGCTGCCGCTGAAGTGTTCTCGTTGCTCTTTCCATTATCCTCTTTCCTCGCAAGTTTCTCCTGCCTCCGTTTCTCCTTACGCTCCTTGCGCTCTTGAATCTGTCGGATCTTGCGGGCGATGGCCTCATCATTGTCGCGTGTATCGATGGTGTCGAGTTCTTCCTTGAAGGTGTTCAGTTCCTCACGGGCCAGTCGTGTGCGCTCCTTTTCGGCCTGCGCCTCACGGATTTCACGGATGGCGTTCTCGATCTTCTTGTTGCTCTCACGCAGCAGTTCTTCGGCTTGTTCCTTCGCCTTACGCAGAATCTCCTTGCGCTGGCGTTCTATCTCGTTCAACTCGTCTTCGTAGCGGTTGATTTTACTCTCCAACGACTTCTCGTGCTGGTGGATGGTCTGACGCTTGCCTTCCCAATAGCGTTTATCGCGCACGATGTCCTGCAGGTATTTGTCACTTTGGATATAGTCGGAACCAACAATATCTGAGGCGTCTTTGATCACCTCTTCAGGGATGCCAGTCTTGCGGGCGATCTCGATGGCGAATGAAGAGCCTGGCTGACCGATGGCCAGCTGGAACAGGGCCTGCATCTCATGACGGTCGTATAACATCGCGCCGTTCACTACGCCCGGATGTCCCTCGGCAAACTGCTTCAGGTTCTGGTAGTGGGTGGTGATCACGCCGAAGGTCTCGCGCTTCCAGAACTGCTTCAGCATGGCTTCTGCGATGGCTCCTCCGATGGTGGGCTCTGTGCCGCTGCCGAACTCATCTATTAATAATAAGGTACGCGCGTTTGCCTGCTTCATCATCTGTTTCATGTTCATCAGATGGCTGGAGTAGGTTGAGAGGTCGTTCTCGATGCTCTGCTCGTCGCCGATATCGATCATGATGTGCTCGAAGAGGCCTGCCGTCGAGCGGTCGCCGATGGGGATGGGGAGTCCGCATTGCAGCATATACTGCAACAGTCCGACGGTCTTCAGGCAGACTGATTTTCCGCCGGCATTGGGGCCCGAAATAATCAGCAGCCGTCCGACATTTTTGTTCTTCTTTGAATCCGTGAAATCCGTTGTTCCTTCCAGACGAATGTCCAGCGGCACCACCTTCTTCCCCTGCTTCTCCAACGAGAGCTGCAGCAACGGGTGTATGGCGTGTATCCAGTCGATGTGCGGCTTGTCTTCCACCGCAGGCTCAAAGGCCTTCGTCAGTTCAGCCCAATGCGCCTTCGCCTGGATCAGGTCTATCTGTGCCAGGAACTGATAAGATTCGAGTATTTCTTTCACGTGAGGCCTGACCTCGTCGGTGAACACCGTTAGGATGCGGATGATCTCACGCCGCTCCTCAGCCTCCAGTTGTCGCACTTTGTTGTTCGCCTCGACCACCTCGGTAGGCTCGATGAACACCGTCTTACCTGTAGCCGACTCGTCGTGCACGATGCCGTTGATGCGGCGTTTCACCTGCGGGGCCACGGGAATCACCAGTCGCCCGTCGCGCATAGCCGGAGCCGCGTCTTTATCCACAAGGCCATCCTTCTGCGCCGCGTGCAGGATTGTATATAAGGTACGCGAGATGCCGCCCTGCGTCTTCTCCAACTCATGCCGGATGCCTGCCAGCGTCATCGAGGCCGAGTCTTTGATTTTCCCGAACTTGTCGAGGATGGAGTCGATGCGGCGTATCACGGCTGGGAACGTCATGACACCCTCCGTCAGCCTTTGCAGGGCAGGGTAGGGCGATTCTTCCGGCTCGTTGTCTATTCTCTCACCTCTATTAAGATACCTCACGATATTCGCAATCGTCTCCAGCGACCGCCTCAAGTCCCACACCTCATCCTCTTCCAGGTGCGTACCCTCCATCCGGATGCGGGTGACGGCCTCGCGCACATCGAAGAAAAACTGCATCGGGAAGTCATCCTTCTCCTCCTTCAGGCGCCTGAACTCACGCACCTGATTGAGCCACTCGTTGATCTCATGACGATCTATGGAGAAGGCTATCTCGTCAACCTTCTCCTTACCCAGCGTGCTGAGGCAACGCTCCTTCAGCAGCCGCCGTATTTCGTCGAAACCAAGTTTGTGTTCGAAGTTATTCGGATAAATCACGCTGCAAAGGTACGAATAAATTGACCATTAACCATTGAAGATTGAGCATTATTATTGTTGATTAAGTTAAAAATGATTAATCCGCAGCAGTTTTTCATGTTCAATGTTCAATGTTCAATGGAAAAATAGTACCTTTGCACCCGCTTTTGAGACGATCGAGCATTGGAGAGATGGTAGAGTGGTCGATTACAGTAGTCTTGAAAACTACCGTACCGAGAGGTACCGGGGGTTCGAATCCCTCTCTCTCCGCTGGGATAACGTAACTATTCTGATTTTTAGATGGTTACGTTATTTTTATGCTCAGATACTCCCAAATTTACCCCCAAAAATACCCCCAAAAACTAATTTCTGTATTTGTCGTATCACAAAAAGCATATAAATGATATTTGATGGGTGATAATGCTTCAAGAAGGTGAACATTGGTAGCATCATTATTCTGATTATGCCTTTCCAAGCCCCACGAAGATTAATGTGAGGAGCAATGCAAGGATGATGAATCTTAACCAATCAATCATCCAAATGATTTTTTCAGCCTTTTCTCTTTCCATAAACAAATTAATTTTGTGCAGGCAAAGGTACTATCATGATATTACAAAAAAGTTTCAAATGTAAGACATCCTAATTACGAGGTTGCTTGTAACAGCATTGTAACATTAGCGTAACGCGAGCGTAACAAGATTCCATTACCTTTGCACAAAAATACAAAGAAATGGAATTAATCATCAACATTTTCTCGCTCGTCGGTTCGCTGGCTCTGTTCCTTTTTGGCATGAAGACGATGTCGGAAGGTCTGGAGAAGTTTGCGGGCGACCGCCTGCGCAGTATTCTGGCGGCGATGACTAAGAACCGCGTGATGGGTGTGTTGACGGGTATTCTCATCACAGCACTTATCCAGTCATCGAGTGCCACGACGGTGATGGTGGTTAGTTTTGTGAATGCCGGACTGATGACACTCGGCCAGTCGATTGGTGTCATCATGGGTGCCAACATTGGTACAACAGTGACAGCGTGGATAATCTCAGCCGTAGGATTCAAAGTAAATATTGCGGCATTTGCCATTCCCCTGCTGGCCATAGGAATGCCATTGATATTCAGCAATAAAGGTAATAGAAAGAGTATTGGAGAGTTTGTATTCGGCTTCTCTTTTCTGTTCATGGGTCTGGCATTCCTGCAGGAAGCGGCCACAGCGATGAACATTGGCGATATGGTAGCTAGCATGCTGTCCCATGTGCCGCAGGATTCGTTCCTTACCATACTGCTGTTCGTCATCGTTGGTGCACTGGTCACCATGATCGTTCAAGCTTCGGCAGCCACAATGGCCATCACGCTGATGCTCTTTGGCATGAACATCCCCGGCTTCGGATTCGAACAGGCAGCGGCATTGGCTATGGGTCAAAACATCGGAACGACTATCACGGCATTTATGGCCTCGCTCACTGCCAACACACAGGCTCGCCGTGCAGCTCTCGCCCACATGTTCTTCAATGTGTTTGGTGTCGTGGCGTTCCTCATAGTGTTCTATCCCGCCTGCGATGCTGTCAGTTGGTTTGTGGATAGCATTATGGGCGGTGGTAACGACCTCTTCAAACTCTCGGCCTTCCACACTGCCTTCAACATCATCAACACGCTGCTGCTCATTGGTTTTGTCCGCCAGATAGAGATGCTCGTATGCCGTGTGCTGCCGATGAAGGCCCAGGAGGAGGACTACCGTCTGCGCTTCATCAGCGGCGGTCTGCTATCAACGGCCGAACTCAGCATCATGGAGGCCCAGAAGGAGATTCACCATTTTGCCGAGCGTTGCCAAAGGATGTTTACATTCGTACCAGAGTTAATGCAGATACAGGACGAGACGGAGTTCAATAAACTTTTTTCACGCATTGGGAAGTATGAGAATATCACCGACTCGATGGAGATGGAGATTGCTGCCTATCTGAACAAGGTGAGCGAAGGCCGCCTGTCGGATGCCTCGAAGAGTCAGATACAGAAGATGCTTCGCCAGATAACGGAGTTGGAGTCCATTGGCGACTCGGTATATAATCTCGGTCGCACGTTGAACCGACACCGCATGCACTGTCAGGATGACTTTACGCCAGAGCAGACGCAGCACATGCAGACGATGCTACAACTCGTAGAGGGCTCACTGGATGAAATGATGAAGCGCATAGACCTGACCGCACCAAGAACCAACATCACAAAATCTATCAATATAGAGCATGAAATCAACAACTACCGCAAGCAGCTGCGCAACCAGAACCTGCACGATGTGAATGCCGGTCTCTATAGTTACCAGCTCGGTGTTTTCTACGTCGATTTCATTTCTGAGTGTGAACGCCTGGCCGACTACGTGATGAACGTGG
The DNA here is from genome assembly GCA_016286585.1 of Prevotella sp. Classification (GTDB taxonomy): domain Bacteria; phylum Bacteroidota; class Bacteroidia; order Bacteroidales; family Bacteroidaceae; genus Prevotella. Next base: position 14,388 of record JAEETC010000051.1, read on the forward strand.
TACAAGCAGGAAAGGGTCTGAGCAACGACTTCGAGGACCGCCCTCGAAATGGGCAGGGGTAGTTAAAAACGTGCGAGGGTGAAGCGGATGGTGAGTCCGCCGCCTGGTGTTAGAAGTGCAGTTGTGGTTCCGCCGTGGGCAGCAACTGCATTTTTAACAATGGCAAGGCCGAGACCTGTGCCGCCAAGTTTGCGTGAGCGGCCCTTGTCGATGCGGTAGAAACGTTCGAAGATATGATCCAAGTGCACTGATTCAACCCCAGGGCCGTTGTCGCTGACGGTGAACTGGTAGAAATGACGGCCTTCAGTCGATTGGTGCTCACCATCGCCTTCCACCTCAGTGCAGTTGATATCCAAGCGCGATGCCCCAGTGGCGTAAGCTATTGTATTGTCGATGAGATTGCGAAAGATACTGTATATGAGACTATGATCGCCCAGAACCTCGATATGCTCTGGCACACGGAGTGACGGGATGATGCCTTTGTCCTGGAGATAGAGAGCAGTATCATCGAGGGCATTCTTAATAATCTCCAGCACATTGACCTGACGGTATTCACGACGGGCACTGGATTTATTGTCGTCCATATCGTCCAACCTGGTGAGGGCACTCATGTCGAGTAGCAGTTTGTTCATACGTTCGCTTTGGGCATAGCAGCGCTCAAGGAAATGTTTTTTCTTGTCCTCTGGCATGTCTGGATGGTCGAGGATGCTCTCCAAGTAGCCGTGGATACTGGCAGCAGGGGTCTTTAGTTCGTGAGCGGCATTTTGCGTGAGTTGGCGTTTGATACGTATTTTTTCTTCTTCAGAATGACGAAGCTTCCAGTAGAGCATAATAATGGTGTGACTGATGTCACCCAACTCATCGTCGGGCAGACGTCGCTCCAGTTCGTGGTCAAGTTCTTCGCCCTCTTCAGCCTTGACGGCAAACTCGCGCAGATAGCCGATATGGCGGCTGATACGACGGGTACTCAGGTAGAGGACGATGCCAAGCAACAGGGTAAGGGCAACGGCAAAGTAAATGTAGGTGTTATCGGCCTGCAGCGATTGCGTCAACTCAGCAGAATAGGGTACGGCAGTACGCACGATGACGTTGCCAAAGCGGGTGGCAGAATAGAAGTAGGTCTCGTGGGTGGATTGAGACAAACGCTTGATGTCGTAACCATTGCCATCATGCAGGGCCTGCTGGATTTCGGTTCGCTGAAGATGATTGCCTAGCGAATCCACTTGTGGCTCGTAGCTGTCAAGGACAACTCGCCCGTTCTTGTCTATAATAGAAACGCGAAGGCCTTCCATGCTGTGCCGCGCTACATAGTCGCGAAACAAACGGATGCTTGTGAGGCTGTCCTCGCCCAACGTCTGTACCATCTCGTAGTTGTACATCTGCAGTCGCGAGTGAAGGATGTCAATCTTGTACTCCTTCTCGCGCTGATACTGATATACACTGAAGCAGACGGCGAAGAGCAGGAAAACACCGCCAATGCTGAGCAATAGATTGCGCTGGAACGATTTACTTTTCGCCTCCGGCGCAAAATGCTCACGCTCGGCAGAGCTCAAACGAGTTTGGTTCTGCTCTCGCTTAATCTCATCTTTCAAAGCAGTAGCCATAGCCTACACGTGTTTTAATATGTTTACCATAGCGGCCAATTTTCTTGCGCAGTCGGGTGATGTTTACGTCCACCGTACGGTCAAGCACCAGCACGTCCTGCGGCCAGCAGTATTTCAGCAGATCTTCGCGCGAAAAAACCTTCCCAGGGTGTTGTAACAAGAGTGACAGCAGTTCATATTCCAACTTGGTGAGCGAAAGATTCTGGCCATCAAGTGTGGCCGTCTTTGCATTATGGTCAAGTGTAATGCCTTCGTAGCATATTTTGTTATCAGTGGTAATGATGGTTTGCTGGAGTTGCGGCTGAGACGATCGCCTGAGCACCGCTCTCACTCTGGCTTTCACCTCTTTCATACTCAACGGCTTGGCGATGTAGTCATCAGCCCCAATGTTCAGCCCCTTTACCAGATTGTCCTCGCTGTCGAGTGCCGTGATGAAGATGATGGGAATCTGCGCTGTCGCGGTATTGTCCTTCAATCGCCGAGCCATCTGGAAACCTGACATCTCGCCCATCATCACATCCAGCAGAATCAGCCCAAACTCCTGTAGGGGTAGTCCGAGTGCTTCTTCTGCCGAATTGGCGGTCACTACCTCATACCCCTCTGTTTCGAGGTTGTATTGCAGTATCTCGCAGATGTCCTGTTCATCATCGACAACAAGAATTCTCATAAATCAAGTACCTTTTTGGGGTGCAAATATAGTGATAATTGCTTAGAAATAAGAATGACTGGTATTACAATGTCGTTACAATCTTCCATAAACGTAGTGTCATAGAGTCTTTATAACTTTGCAGGGGTTGCCTACTGCAATAGAGTTCGAAGGAATATCTTTCGTCACGACGCTACCAGCACCGATGGTTACGTTATCACCGATGGTTACACTTGGCAGGATGGTCACACTGCCGCCAATCCACACATTATCGCCGATGATGACTGATTCTGCCCACTCCCTACGGCTGTTGCGCTCTACGGGGTCAGTACTATGACAGGCTGTGTATATGCTGACATTCGGGCCGATAAAGCAGTCGTCACCAATGGTGACTGGGGCTTCGTCGAGCACAGTAAAATTGAAGTTGGCAAAGAACCGCTTGCCCACACTAATCTGCTTACCGTAGTCGCAGTAGAAGGGCTGGATAATCAATATCTCATCGTCGGCGATGTGTCCCAAGAGACCTTTCAGGATCTCCCTTGCCTTCTGCTTCTCCGACGGGCGCAACAGGTTATAGTCGTGGATTATCTCCTTCACTTCCGTCAACTCTTCAATCAGCTGCGGGTCAACGGCGGAATAAATCTCGCCCGCCAACATCTTTTCTTTTTCTATCATATCATTCTCGTTTTCTAAATTCTTTTGGAGTTATTTGAAACATGCGCTTGAATATGCGGCAGAAATGGGGCACATCGTTGAATCCGCATTTGTAATAGACCTGCTGGATGGTGAGCGAAGAATGCCCGTTTCCTGCTGATTTTACGATGCAAAGGTAATATAAAATCGGCAACAAACCACAATTATTGCCGAAATTATGTCCTTGTGAAAGAAAAATCTGATTATTTCTTTGGTTATGTGACTAAATTTAGTTACTTTTGCAGCGATGAATAAGAAAGAGAAGTTAATAAAGCGATTCAGCACTTTGCCGAGAGACTTTACCTTTGAGGAGGTTGTAAGTCTTTTCCAAGGTTATGGGTTCGAACTTGCAAATAAAGGTGCGACGTCTGGTTCACGCATCAAATTCTATAATGCTGATGATCAGAACGCATATATCATGCATAAGCCCCATCCGAGTAATATCATCAAGGGTTATATTATGCGAGACATCTTGAATTTTCTAATAAAGAACAATTATATTAAATAGGAGGATTGATTATGGGATATTTGAAGTATAAAGGATACACTGGAAGTGTAGAGTATAGCGAAGATGACAAGTGCCTTTTTGGGAAAGTGCAGGGAATGTCTAAGGATAGCATTACGTATGAGGGTTCAACTGTAGAGGAATTGACAGCGGATTTCGAAGGAGCAGTTGATGACTATCTGGCTTTATGTGAAGAGAAAGGTATTGAGCCAAGAAAGCCATATACTGGTGTTCTCAATGTCCGTCTGACTCCAGAGATTCATAGCGGCGTGGCTATTGCAGCTCAAAACGCTGGCATAACAATCAATGCTTTTATTAAGAATGCTGTTGCAAAGGCATTAGGAATCGTTCTTTGAAAGACGATAGTTACCCCCAAAATTACCCCCAAAAATTGGGATACGCAAATTTATCAGAAGATATTTTGATTTACTGAAAACAACGAAAAAGCTCCTATTTACGGGGTTTGTCAATATGGGACTGACAGTTTGTGAAACTCAAAGAGCGGTTATGAAAGGTTCAAAAAAATCCCTCTCTCTCCGCAAAGTAACGTAGAAGGAAACCCAAGCGGTTTCCTTTTTTTGCTTAATTATCAGTTCTTTATCAGTTTAACTTAACGTGAAAGAAGTATCTCTGATGGTCGAAGATTCAAAAATAGAATGCGAATTTCGAGCCTCGTGCGCCAATGCCGTCGTAGTCGGCAGTAATGGGAAACTGGCAGCAAAGATTGCCGATAGCATCATCATCAAGCGTGATAGTCAGCTCCAGTTCTATGGCCATCCGTCGCTCGTTGTAGCTGAGATTCCAGATACATTCACCCAGAACGGCATTCACCACCGTTCTGATTTGACTTTGTCGAGTTCTGTCACGACTCGGCAAAGCTCAAATAAGTTTGGCTTTGCTCTCACTGTTCCATCATTTCATCTTGTGTGCGCCATATGGAATCGTAGTCAATCATAGGATTATCCATTCTTCCTTTGTGAGACTACTGACATGCCCTTTTCGCGTCTCATGCATCAATGGCACATCCACGTTGTCGGTAGTCCACTGGTATTTGAATCCACACTTTTCCTGTACCCGCTTCGAGCGATTGTTACCATCGTAATAGCCAACCCAGATTTTCATCATCCCACAATCCTCAAATGCATGGCGAACCATCTCCTTTGCGGCCTCTGTCATCAGTCCCTGTCCCCAATACGGCACCCCCAGCCAATATCCAAGTTCGCATTCATCGTCGCGTTCAGTCAAGTCCGTTGCATTCCCTGTTTTCAAACCTATACAGCCGATGGGCTTTCCCGTTTCCTTCAGAACTACGGCATACGTCTCTGGGTATGAAAACACAGTACGGATGATTTCCAAGCTCTCTTCCACACTCTGATGTGGTGGCCACCCTGCGACAGGCCCCACCTGTGGGTTTTGGGCATACTTATACAGTTCTTCGGCATCACTATCATACCAAAACCTCAGAAAGAGTCTATCTGTCTCTAATCTCATCTTGTTTATCACGATTTATCTGATTATCTTTGCCTTTTGCAGATTGTCGAAGTCATCCCAAAAGGTTGATTCGTCTGAGTCGCTGAATCCGTCTGAGGATAGTTCATGAAGAATGGCATCGAGAAGTTGGACTTTTGAGATGTTCAAATCTGGTTCAACGTCAATGGGATAAGTAATGATATCACCCAATGATCCAACGTGAACATTGGTAATAGTGACCTCACCATTCACCAACTTAACCTGAATATGTCTATTTGAGCCGTATTCAGGCTTTGTTTTGTGCAACTTTTGAAATAGCGGAGAATCGCTATACTGCTCAGAATCTACAGAATTGATGAGTTCTCGAAGTGTCATGCGATGCCTAATAGTTCAATTTCAAAGATAAGTGTCGAGCCACCGGGGATGCCAGGCTGGGAGAATTTGCCGTAACCCATCTCAGCAGGGATATAAAGCTCCCACTTGTCGCCGATATGCATCTGCTGGATAGCGATGATCCAGCCCTCGATGAGGTCGCAAAGTCGGCAAGCCAGAGGTACACCGCCACGGCTGCTGTCGAACTGTTTGCCGTCGATGGTTCTGCCTGTATAGTGGGCTGTGATGATGCTGCGAACCGTTGGCTTCGCACTCTCTTGATTGCCCTCACTCAGCACCTTGTAATAGATGCCTT
>JAEETC010000229.1 GCA_016286585.1 Prevotella sp.
GGATATCCCCCTCGAGGTGGTCTACGAAGACGACGACCTCATGGTCATCAATAAGCCCGCAGGCATGGTGGTCCATCCGGGTTGTGGCAACTTCAACGGCACCTTGGTCAATGCCATCGCCTGGCACCTGAAGGATCTTTCCACTTATGATCCCAATGACCCGGAGGTAGGACTCGTCCACCGCATCGACAAGGATACCAGCGGGCTGCTCGTGGTGGCCAAGACGCCTGATGCAAAGACCTCGCTGGGTAAGCAGTTCTTCAACAAGACCACCCATCGTAGCTATAATGCGCTTGTATGGGGAAACTTTGTGGAAGACGAGGGTCGGATAGAAGGGAATATCGGGCGTGACCCGAAGGACCGGCTTAGGATGGCCGTCTTCCCGCCTGACTCGGAGATAGGTAAGCCCGCTGTGACTCATTATAAGGTGATGGAGCGCTATGGCTATGTGACGTTGGTGGAATGCGTGTTGGAGACGGGCCGTACCCATCAGATCAGGGCTCACATGAAGCACATCGGCCATCCGTTGTTCTGCGATGAGCGCTACGGTGGTACGGAGATCCTTCGTGGTGAGCGTACGGCCAGCTACAAAGCCTACATCCAGAACTGCTTCAAACTCTGCCCTCGGCAGGTGCTCCACGCCAGGACTTTGGGATTTGTCCATCCCGCGACGGGTGTCCAGATGGATTTTTCCTCCGAGTGGCCTGACGACATGGCGGCCCTTATCGACAAATGGCGGAACTATATAAAGGTGAAAAAGTAAAAAGGTAAATAGATATATGGAAAATATGAAGAGAACGATAGCCATCGTCTGTGGTGGCGACTCATCCGAACACGATGTCTCATTGCGCTCGGCTCAGGGACTTTACTCCTTCTTCGACAAGGAGCGTTATGATGTTTATATCGTCGACATCAAGGGGCTGGACTGGCATGTAGAACTGCATGACGGTACGACGGCCAAGATCGACCGCAATGATTTCTCCTTTATCGAGGACGGAAAGAAAAGATTGTTCGACTATGCTTATATCACCATCCATGGCACTCCTGGCGAAAACGGTCTGCTGCAAGGCTATTTTGACCTGATCGAGTTGCCATATAGCACCAGTGGCGTATTGGTTGAGGCGCTGACGTTTGATAAGTTCGTGCTCAATCAGTATCTGCGCAGCTATGGTGTCAGTGTGGCCGACTCCTTGCTCATTCGTAAGGGTTATGAGGAACTGGTGGGCGACGACGAGATAGAAGAGCGCATCGGTATGCCCTGCTTCGTGAAGCCTGCTGCCGACGGCTCGTCGTTCGGCGTATCCAAGGTCAAGAATAAAGACCAGCTCGCCCCTGCCATCCGCAAGGCGATGATGGAGAGTCCTGAGATCATGGTCGAGAGTTACCTGGAGGGAACGGAGATATCACAGGGTGTCTATAAGACGAGAGAGAAGTCTGTCGTTTTGCCTGCTACCGAGGTGGTGACGAGCAATGAGTTCTTCGACTACGACGCCAAGTACAACGGTCAGGTCCAGGAGATTACTCCTGCCCGTATCTCTCCTGAGATTGCGGAGCGTGTCTCTAAGATCACCAGTCACATCTACGACATCTTGAATTGTAACGGCATCATCCGTATCGACTATATCATCTCTCCTGAGGGTAAGATCTCGATGCTTGAGGTGAATACCACGCCGGGCATGACTGCCACCAGCTTCATTCCCCAGCAGGTGCGTGCCGCTGGGCTTGAGATGAAGGATGTACTCGCTGAGATCGTTGAAAATCAGTTTTAGCATCGGATAAACACGGATGAACACGAAAGGATATGAAGATACCAGAGGAGTTTAACGAGATTAGGCCCTATGAGCCGGAGGAGATGCGGCAGGCATTCGATGACATGTTGAATGATCGTCAGTTCAATGTGCTGATGAAGGGTTTCGCTCCCTGGCTGCCGAAGACTGTACGTAACAGCTTGCTGCGGCTTGCCTTCATGGGTGTCAAGACACCGCTCGACTTCCAGAAGCGCTTCATGAAGCCGATCGTCAATTTCATTATCCGGAAGCATACCGATGGCTGCACCTTCGATGATGATGCCAACGTAAAAGGTGTTGACGACCGTTTCACGTTTGTCTCAAATCATCGTGATATCGTCCTCGATTCGGCATTCCTGGATGTCAAGTTGTTTGAGGCTGGCTATCCCACGACTGTCGAAATCGGTATCGGCGATAACCTCCTTATTTATCCATGGATCAAAAGGCTTGTCCGTATGAACAAGGCCTTTACTGTTCGCCGTGGATTGTCGTTACGAGAGACGCTCTCCGCCTCACAGCTCATGAGCCGTTACATCCACTTCGCCGTGACCCAGAAGAAGGAAAACATCTGGATTGCCCAGCGCGAGGGTAGGGCGAAGGACTCCGACGACCGGACACAGGAATCTGTGTTGAAGATGCTGGCCATGGGCGGCGATCTGAAAGAGCTGAACATTGTCCCTCTCACCATCAGCTATGAGTTCGACCCCTGTGACTACCTCAAGGCCCAGGAGTTCCAGCAGAAGCGTGACAACCCCGCTTTCAAGAAGTCGCGGCAGGATGACCTCGATAATATGAAAGCCGGCATCTTCGGTTACAAGGGCCGTGTCGTTTACCGAACGGCCGCGCCTGTCAATACGTGGCTTGACGAACTCGCCCATCTGCCTAAGACCGAGTATTTCCGTACGCTGGCTGAGCGTATGGACAAGGCCATCCATCGGGGTTACCAACTATTCCCCTGCAACTATCTGGCCTTGGATGAGCTGAATGGCGATCAAGCCCATGCGTCGCATTATTCCGAGGCCGACCGCCAGCGTTTCGAGCAGTATCTGTCTGGCCAGCTGGCCAAGATCCAACTTCCCAATAAGGATGTGCCTTTCCTTCGTGAACGCATCCTCACCATGTATGCCAATCCTGTCCGTAATCAACTTGCCGCCCTATGAAAAGACTCTTCCGCCTCCTGGTATTCTCACTCCGCCTCTTGGTTTTCTCACTCCTCATCACTTCCTGCACTCAGGACACCTACGATAAGGGCGACGGCAAATACTCGCTGATGCGTGGCGATTTTGCCGAGGCGATCGTGAACAGCAGCAAACAGGTGACGAAGATTGTGACCGACGATGGTGAAGAGTTGCCGCTTACGTCGCCATTCACGGCGAAGTGGGTCGCCAAGGCCGATACCAGCTATCGCTGCATGTTATATTATAATAAGGTGGACGGCAAGGCCGAGGTCATCTCCATGGGTTTGGTGCCTTGTGCCAGTCTGGTGCGTCTGGCTGACTTCAAGCAGGCATACAAGTCGGATCCTGTTAAGTTGCAGAGCGTCTGGATGAGCAAGTCGGGTAAGTATCTCAACATGCATCTCCAGCTGATGGTCGGAACCCCTGAAGATACGTCAGCCGTTCATCAGATAGCCCTGTTGCGCGACACGATCATCACCCATGCCGACAGCACTCGCACCTGTAGCATCCTTCTGTATCACGACCAGAACCGCCAGCCAGAGTACTATTCCTCGGATGCCTGGCTCAGCCTGCCCGTGTCGCGGATGACTGTCGACAGTTTCCGTGTATCGCTTAACACCTATCAAGGTCCTGTTGTCAAGACCCTTTCGAAGCGTTAGGGCGCCCGGTTGTAAATAGATTCCAGCGTATAGGTGGTATCGTCAGATGTGGCCGCCTTGATCATGGTCTGCACAAGCGACTCCAGACCGTTGAGGTAGGTTCCGTCGTGATGGTTGAAGTAGCCATGATGCTCGTTGCCGCCACCCGTCTGGTTGTTGTCCCAGATGCAGACAGGCAGATTGTAGGTGTGAGCTGCACGGCAGACATATTCCAGATAGTAATTGCGGAAGAGGTTAGAACGGTCTGAGGTGTGCATTACGCAACCATACTCGCCGATGTAGACGGGGATGTTGTTGGCGATGAACTTCTCCTGTAACTTCTGGAAGGTCTCCACCACGTGATCCTCGTTCGTTCCGGCGATGAACTTGCCTGTAGCAGCTGTATGGCCCCACTCCGGCACGCCGTAACCAGCCTTCTCTGGTGAGAGCGTAAAAGCATCGGGATCGTAGAAGTGAACGCTCACCATCACGCGGTTGGCCGCATCGGCAGGCAATTCAAAACTGTTCTCAAGTGCGAACTTCGGACTTGAAGCGTATGCCGGTACACCAATCCAACGCGTGGCGT
>JAEETC010000230.1 GCA_016286585.1 Prevotella sp.
ATGACCTTCCAGATCAACTACGGCGATGCCTACGCTGACAAGAACTTCCCAGCCAATGTCGATGATAAGACGCTGGGCGCGATGTTCATGTGGGGCTATAACAAGGATCAGGCTCCGAAAGAGCGCACACCTCAGGCTAATATAGACTTCACGAACTACGAGGAGGACATCTACGTGGGCTATCGTTACTTCGACAGCTTCGGCAAGCCTGTGGCCTATCCCTTCGGATTTGGTCTCTCTTATACCACCTTCGAATACGACGATCTGGAGGTTGAGGAAGAGGATGGCGTCTATACCATTAAGGTGGATGTGAAGAATACGGGTAAGTATGCTGGTCGCAATGTCGTGGAACTCTTCGTGGCTGCCCCCAACAGCAAGAAGCTGAACAAGCCTGAAAAGGAGCTGCGCAACTATGCCAAGACCAAACTCCTGCAGCCTGGTGAGGAGGAGACCGTCACGATGACTGTCAAGACCTCTGACCTCGCCTCCTTCAACGAGAAGGCTTCTGCCTGGAAGACGGATGCTGGTGTCTATACCTTTATGATCTGCTCTTCTGCCAACACCGTCGAGGCCAAGGCTACTGCCAAGTTGAAGGCCTGGACCCAAAAAGTCCACAACGTGATGCAACCCAACGTGAAACTGAACGTTTTGAAAAGGTAAAAAAGTAAAAAGGTAAAAAATATATGAAAACAAATGTTATGAATAAGGTGATGGTGATTGGAAAAAAGGTTTTACCCTTTTACCTTTTTACCTTTTTACCTTTAAGCGTAAGTGCTCAGTGGCAGATGCAGCCGACACCCAATGATACGCTGCAGCCCGTTCGCAATCTGGGTAATGGTAAGGTGGCGTTCAGTATCTATGCTCCCAATGCCAAGGTAGTAGGCTTCGGTGGTGATGCGATGCCTTGGGGCAAGCCCCTCCAGTTCACAAAGGCCGACAATGGCGTATGGACGACTGTTATCTCAGATCTGAAGGATGGCGTCTATCGCTATAATTTTACCGTCGATGGTGTGAAGGTGCAGGATCCGAAGGGTCCGCTCTCTGCTGAGACCTCTGCCCTCGCCGTGATCAGCGACGGTAAGCAGTTCTATGATGTGCGTCCTGAGATTCCTCACGGTGCCATCGCCCAGCGCTACTATTTCAGCAAGACACTTAACACCCTGCGTCGTCTGCATGTTTGGACACCCGCTGGCTATGAGAAGTCTGCCGATAAGCTCCCAGTGCTCTATCTGATTCATGGTGGCGGCGACAACGATGCCTCATGGCCTGGTGTGGGCTGTGCTGGCACGATCCTCGACAACCTTCTCGCTGAGGGAAAGATGCAGCCGATGATTGTCGTGATGCCCAATGGCTCCATCGCTACGAAGAACCTCATGGACGAAGTGCCCCTCTTCGAACAGGATCTCGTCACGAGCATCATCCCCTATATCGAAGACAACTACCGCGTGCTGGCAGACAAGGCCCACCGTGCAATGGCCGGTCTCTCGATGGGAGGTATGGAGACGATGGAGACCATCCTCAACGACAATGATAAGTTCGACTACTTCTGGGTGCTGAGTGCCGGTTGGTTCCCTGCACAGGCAGAACAGTTCGAGGGTTATCGTCAGCGTCTCGCCAAAGCTGCCGACGGTATCAAGAAGAACGTGCGCCAGCTCGTCTTCACCCAGGGAAATCCTGAGGACATCGCCTATCAGAACGGCCTCGCCACCCTGAAACTCTTCGATGCCGAGGGTATCAAATACGAGTTCTATACTGCTCCTGGTGGCCACACCTGGTACACTTGGCGCAACAACCTCCACCAGCTCGCACAACGGTTATTTAAATAATTATAGTATGAAAAAAGTATTTATGACTTTGGCACTGGCAGTGATGTGCTGCGTAGGTGCCTCGGCACAGGAGAAGCTCTTCAATAGTGCCAGTGTTCAATCTCCCGTCGTCAATAAGGACGGCACAGTGACATTCAATCTCTTCGCACCCAAGGCTGTGAAGGTCGAGGTGACTGGCGACTTCCTGCCCACGCAGCCGATCGACATCCCTGGCTACGGTAAGTATGATGCCCCAGGCGTGGCCCAGCTCGTTGAGGGTAAGAACGGCGTGTGGAGCTACACCACCGACAAGCTCGCCCCTGAGATGTACAGCTACACCTTCAACATCGATGGCATGACAGGTGTGAAGGATCCTGCCAACATCTACGTGAACCGCGACATCGTCAGCTTCACCAACATCTTCATCGTTAGCGACGAGAAGGGTGACAAGGGTAATCTTTACAGCGTGAACGAAGTGCCCCACGGAAACCTGAGCAAGGTATGGTACAACAGTCCCACACTGAAGATGCAGCGTCGTATGACCATCTACACACCTGCCGGCTATGACAAGGGTGGCAAGTATCCCGTGCTCTACCTGTTGCATGGTGCCGGTGGTGATGAGAATGCCTGGAGCGAACTTGGACGTGCTGCGCAGATCCTCGATAACCTGATTGCTACAGGTAAGGCCAAGCCCATGATCGTCGTGATGCCCAACGGCAATCCCAACTGTCAGGCTGCCCCTGGTGAGTGGTCGTTCGGTATGTACACCCCTGGCTTCCGCGATGGCGGTACTGGTCCTAAGGATCCCGCTGTTGCCACCATTCCTGAGAGCTTTATGGACATCGTGAACTATGTTGATGCCAACTATCGTACCATCAAGAGCCGTGCAGGACGTGCTATCTGTGGTCTTTCGATGGGTGGTGGTCACACCTTCCACGTCAGTCTGCTCTATCCTAACAAGTTCGACTATTTTGGTCTTTTCTCTGCAGGTCTGCACTTAGCCAAAGGTGGTTACCAGGATTCGTTTGCCGAGCAGATCAAGGCCAATCCCGAGTTTGCAGACCAGAGTGCTAAGCTTTTCGCCAGCAATCCCAAGCTCTACTGGATGGGTATGGGTAATACCGACTTCCTCTATCAAAGTACTGTTGATCTGCGTGCCTTCTGGGACAGCAAGGGCTACAAGTACGAATATGTCGAGACCGATGGTGGTCACATCTGGCGCAACTGGCGCATCTATCTGACGATGTTCGCACAGAAGATATTCAAGTAAAATCATTCCGTCTAAGACGGCTTCGACGGCAGAATTTGCATAATATATGTTAATTCTGCCGTCGTTTTGTTGCGTAATTATCAGATAATTCCTATATTTGTGGGCATTATATGGATAAACCGCTGATTAAACATCTAAAACTGTTGCTGGCTGCAGTTCTTTTAACATTTTGCACCGTGACCGCTTACGCAGACAAGACTGTTGCAGACTTGACTGGTAAGGACAGGGAGATGTATGAGATGTTCCGGCATTTGTTCGTCAACGGTTCACCTGATGACTTTTATAGCTATGCGGAAGAGTATAGCAAAGACCTGCACGAGAAAGGTTATATGATGCTCTATTACAAGCTGTTAAGTAACAAAGGCTTCTATGCACTCAGACATAATCAGGTCTATCGCGCCATCCAGTTTGCAGAGGCGTTGGACCATGAGGTGAGGGAAGACGGTGCCAGCGACTATTTCTATCTGGCCACAGGTTTGTATGGAGATATCTACAGCAGCACTCACGACAAGACCCGTGGAGAAACCTATTTCATGCAGGCTCTGGAGGAAGTGGGCGATCATGATGTGAAGTTCACCATGCGTGTCTATCTGAATCTGGCGGAGATGCTTTGCCTGAAGGATCCGCAGAAGGCGCTGCAGTGGGCCGAAAAGTCTATTGAAACCTCTAAGCAGGTGGAGAATACCGACTACCTCTCCATGTCGTTGGCCATGAAAGCCTACATCTATTTTATTATAGGCAACGCACCGCAGTTCTTCCAGGCCTATCAACAGTATGTGGATTTGCGGAGTATGGACAAACCGGATTTCAATCACCGGTATGATAACATCATGGAGGTGGCCAAACTCGCCTTCAACAAGGATTACGATGCTGCGATGGGGAAGGTGCGTGAGGGCAGTCTGGCCGTCGACAGTTCGTTGACGGTGATCTGCATCTATTCCTTACAAGGCAATCTCGCCCAAGGATTTGAGGCCATGAAGCGTCGGTATATCGAGATGGACTCTATCTATAGCCTCATTCAGGATGCCAACTTCAACCAGTTGGCTGCAGAGACCAGTCTGATGCGAACCCGTGAGGAGGCTGC
>JAEETC010000231.1 GCA_016286585.1 Prevotella sp.
TAACGATCGAGAATACTGCGTCGCTCGTCGTCGTAGTCGGAGCCACGGAAGTAATGGTAGTCGTCGCCCGCAGGGTCGTTGCGCCAGGCCTGAACGATACTGTCGTTGGTGATCAAACCGCTGTTCACCACCTCGTCGAGCCACTCCTTATAAGGTCCGTAGGCGCGCTCTTCCTCGTCGTTGAGACCGTTGAAACCCACGTCCTGCTTCTGCCTGGAGCCGCTGGTGGTGGCGAAAGCATAGTTCTGGGATACCTGTACGGGGATCTTTCCCCATTGGGTGGTGGTGAAGTTATCGGTACCGTCGACGGGCATGCCGCTCTCGTAGAACTTCTTGCCGTCGCGAAGAATATCTTCCGACACCTCGCCAAGGTCGAAGTAGAGGTCGCCGCTGTAGTCAGAGGCACGGCCCTCCTGACGGGTGTAGATGAAAGGGTCGAGCATCCAGAACTCGATGTACTCGATGTTGGCCTGCTCGAAATCGTTGGTGTCGAGCCTGCGCATCATACCGCCCCACTTCGTCTCGGGCTGCCGCAGGGTGCCGTCGGCATTCAAGTCGCGGGTCAGGTTATAGGGTCCACGCTCCGAAGGGTAGAAGGCCAGGTTCAGCACGTCGAGCGTCGAGGTGGCGCCGTTGTAGGTGCTCTGGTCGCGGTTGGGATAGAGTTCCTTCACATACACCTCGCGCACATAGTGGTTCGACAGCTGGTCGAGGTCGCTCTTGATATGGCTGGGGGTGAGCGTCGACGAGCGGCGGGTGAAGATGGGGTCGACGTTGTACCAGGCCAGCAGGGCCCGGTTGTAGCCACTGCTGACACCCGATTTGTCGCTGCTCTCGGCAAAGACGGAAGGCACGCTGGAGAGCGTCCAAAGCTTGGGCTGTCCCACGGAGATGTAGTTCTTGGTGTTCTCGAAGTCGTCAATGTACGAGGCGTTGTCCTGGGTGTCACCAGAGGTGCCTGCAATGAGTTGTGCGAACTCGCCCGTGAAGGAGATGTGCGAAGGCTGCTTCACGTTCAGGAAGGGTATCTTATTGAGCATCGCCGTGAGCCATTGCGACTCCTGTTTCCAGTTCACGTTCAGGCCCCAGATGGTGTTGTTCAGCGGTTCCTCACCCATCGACACCTTCGAGATGAGGGCCTGTTCGGAGAGGTGCATCAACGTTCCCCCCAGCTGGAAGTTCTTCGAGAAGTCGTACTCCCAGTTCACACCTACCATCGTCTTGCGCTGCATACCGTACTCGGTATTTGACTCACAAGTAGCCGTCACGTTGGTGTGGGCGTCAATGATGCTCTGATTCAGAATAGTCACCTCACCGGCGGAATAATCCACCGAGTAGTCAGAGCCCTCCGTCAGTTCCACGCCGCCGGCCATCACCTTCACCGAGCCGTGGGGCACGTTGTAGGCCCCCAGCGAGATCACGTTGGCCGAGTTGCCCTTGTAAAGACCCGTCATGATGAACTTATCCTTCTCGGCGTTCTGTTTCGCCACGGTCTTCGTCGAATCATAGAGCTGACTGAACACATAGATCTCAGCCTCCTCGGCAGAAAGACCACGCTTGAGCAACTGTTGACGCAGATAGTCGCCAAAGGGCTCTGCCGATGGCAAGAACACGCGACCGTTGCTGACGGTATAGCCCTCCACAAAGTCGAAATAACCGTTGGGGTTGGTCTTGTTGTTATTGTCCAAACGGTCGCAGCCAAGGAGTTTGATGAGCGACGTACCCTTCACCCGCTGGTCAGGGATATAGGTCAGATACACGCCTGCCGTATCGTTCTGGTACTTGATGTCGAGACGGAACTTGTCTTTCTCCACCGTCGTGGCGAGGTAGTAGACGTTCTTCATCATCAGCTGCCAGTTGAACTGCGAGGGGTTGTTCGACGTATTCTTCAGCGCCTTCACGAAGAGCGCCTTCGAGGTGTCGGTCAGGTCGCTGGCGAACTCGCCCACCTGGAAGGTCTGTCCCCCCACGGTGTATTCGTAGGCGATGGCCAGCACCTGATCGGTCTGGAGACCCGTCTTCAACGTGATATACCCGAGGGCCTTGTTCAGGGTATATTCCGACGAGGAGAGCAATCTGGCACCCGACAGTTTCTCGTAGTCGACGCCGCTTTCGAAGCCCGGGATGGCCGCAAGCACGTCGTTCGTCTGGTCGATGTCGCGAGCCTCTGTATAGCTGCCTGTCAGCGTGGCATACTCACTATTGGCCGCATTGCCAGGCACCCGTTGTCCTGCGAGGCTCCAGTAACTGTTGCCAACCCGGGTATTCTCGCCCAGATCGGCCAGCGCAATAATGTTACGAGAGTTGGCGTTGTTACCCGACTTATTGGTCACCCACACCTCCACACGGTTGATCTCCACGCCCGTCAACACGTTGGGCAGCTTCGACATCGCCTCGTCGTAGTGCTCACGGAAGTAGTGGGCGAGGAAGAAGTGACGGTTCTCCTCGTAGTCTGCGGCATCCATCTCGAAGGCCGTTGTCTGGGTACCGCCTTTTGTCGATACGCTCTTCGTCGACGACTTCTTCTGCGAGAGCACCGTCTGGAGCTTCAGCTTGCCGAACTGCATGTCGGTCCTGATACCGAAGAGGCTGGAAGCGCCTCTCACCAGCGAGTTGTTCGAGGGGAAGCTCACGTTACCACCTTCCACCAGCTTGATGATTTCGTCTTCCTTGCCGTCGTACTTCAGCTTCAGGTTCTGGGTATCGAAGTCGAACGTGGCGTCGGTGTTGTAGTTCAGGTTCATGTTCACCTTGTCGCCCACCTTACCGTTCACGCTGAGGTTGATCTTCTCGTCGAAGTCGAAGGCCGTGGTCTTACGGTTGCGGATAGGCAACGAGGGGTTGTCGATACTCTTGATGTTCACGCCCAACTTCAGCTCGGCCGTTCCCTGTGTCTTGATGCGCACGCCGCCAGGACCGAAGATCTTCTCCGCAGGCCCCAGGTCGAAGTGCATGTCGGCAAACGAGAACTTGTCTTCACCCTTCGTCTTCACGTTCTCCGCATCCTTCTGGCGGAAGAAGTCGCGCAGGGCTCGCTTCTCCGTCCATTTCGCATATTCCTGAGGGGTCATCAGCAGGGGGGCATTCAGATAGGAGTCACCCATCTTTGCACCCACATAATACACATCGGCAGAGTCATCATACTCCACCGTCTGACGGATATTCTCAGGATTTTTCAGGTCGATGGCGATCGAGTCGAGGTCACCCACCTCCATCGGGGCGGTCTTTTGAGTGCGCCAACGCGCGCGTAAAGAATCTTCTTGAATAGAGGGGTAAGAAGTGAGAGGTGAGGGGTGAGAAGTGAGGGGCGAGAAATATGACACGCGTGCTGTTGAGGTTCCAAACACCCCTAACAACAAAAAAACAATGCCCAATACGCTCCATCTTCGGCACGCCTTGAGCTTCTGCCTCCATCCTATTCTCTGACCGTTCACCTCTAAATTCTCACGTCTATTTGATCTGTTTCAAGGCGAGTTTCACCACCTGTTCCACTGGCAGGTCAGGCTGTGCCTGCAGAATCTGCAGCACCACCTTTTGCGTCGGTGCGGGCGAGAAGCCCAGCATCGTGAGGGCCGAGACAGCTTCGTCCTTCACCTGGTTATTCACGGGTGCCGCCATCTGACCGCCAGCGGGTATCTCCTCAGCTATACCCAAGGCCACAATCTTGTCCCTCAGGTCCACGATGATACGCTGAGCCGTCATCTTACCGATACCCTTAATGCTCTGTATCAGACGGGCATTACCCGTGGAGATGGCATTGCACAGCTCACTCACGCTGATGCCCGAGAGCATCATCCGTGCCGTATTCGCCCCCACCCCGTTCACCGTGATGAGCAGCAGGAACATCTCGCGCTCCTTTTTGTTCACGAAGCCGTAGAGCACATGCGCATCTTCACGGATGGCCTCATAGACGTATAACTTAACTTCCTTCTTCCCCTGAATGGCACTGAACGTGTTCAGCGAGATGTTCAGCGCATAGCCTACGCCCGCTGCCTCCACCGTCGCCTGCGCCGGTGTCAGATCCGTCAGTTCGCCCTTGATATATTCAATCATAACTATAAACCGTAAACAGTAAACTGTAAACCACAAACTATGTAATAAAACGCAGTTCGTTTCATTTTATTGTATTTCAGGCCGAA
>JAEETC010000004.1 GCA_016286585.1 Prevotella sp.
AGATGTCGAAGACGAGGCTGCGCAACACCTCAAGGTCGGTGGGGTGGAAGGCCTGGCCAAATTCGGAGGGGTTGAATTCCTGTCCGAACTCGCCTGCTTCCGAGAGGTAGCGATAGTGGCGAGTGGCGGGATAGTAGAACCACAGCCGCAGTCGTCCTGTCTTCAGGATCAGCGCCAGGCGGGCTTTTTGTTTTTTGCTATCTATCTGATTCGTCATAGAGTTTATGATTGCTTGTAGTGAATATTATATTAGTAAGTCTTTTACTGCCTGCAAAGATACGAAAATTATTTGGAATCCACAAGGATTATTGCAGAAAAAACACTTTTTTTCTGAGCGGTCTGATATTGGATGGTAGTTTTGTGTAAACAAATTTGATGTATCACTTATAGAATAGAAAGGAATATAGTTATTTTAACACGATGAAGTTTCTCAGTTTCTCACTTTCTCATTTATGACAGGAAGATATTTATAGCTCGACGAAGTCAAGGTTTTACGAATGGATAGGTCGACGAAGTCAAATTAGAATTAATATTATTTTACTTATTATATATTATATATAATATATAATAAGTAAAACTTCTGCTGAATAAAAATCGCAGAATGTTCTTGTCATAATTGAGAAAGTGAGAAAGTGAGAAAGTTTGTGTCTAATGAAATTATCTTACAGATTGCCATACGTTGCACAGATGTCTGTTCAGACCTAAAGTAAACAGAAAGTTTAGGCTAAGTAAAGTCGGAGTTTAAAGAAACTAAAGTCCGAGTTTAGTCTATGTAAAGACAAAAGAACAAAAAGACATCATAACATACTAACAAACAACCGGTCAAGGGCAGCTCAAGGCTGCCCTAATTGATGGTAAATAATGTTTACTTCTGCCGGAAGGAACGTGCGGCGCTTCAGCTTGGTGAGGTGCGCAAGTGCCGGATCTGCAGCAAGAAGGCCTCGGAGTTTCTGCCAAGCGGTTTGCGGCAGGACATAAGGGAAGTAACGCGTCGCAAGTTCTGTTCTGCCATAAACCCCTCCCGGCCTCCCCGAAGGGGAGGAGGGCCTAGCGGACTGAACGGCGTTGGAATGAGAATTTGAATGTGAGTTGGGATGTTGCATAACGGTTGATTTTTAGTTGAACATGTTTGATGGTACAAAGATACGAAAAATCGGCGAGATATGCAAAGAAAAGCGCAAATATTTTGGCATAACATGGAATAACGATGTATAACGTTGAATAACGTGTTTTGAAAGAATGAAATACTTGCATTGTTCAAGAAAAATGGCTATCTTTGCAATAGATTTGAAAGAGGAAGAGGGACGAAGGAAGTGCGAATGATTCTAATCAAAAAAATGTATGGCAAGATCAAACATTCCAATGGTGATCAATCTGCGTCAGAACAAGAATGACGACAGCACCGCCTACGGCAAGTACTTCGCCGAGGTAGATTCGAAGGAACCCCTGAACCTGAAGGGATTCGCCAAGCACATGACGGCTCACGGCAAGATAGCCGACTATCAGATGTGTGTGCTGGTACTGGGTCAGGTGGTAGATTGTATGTCGGAACTGCTCTCCCAGGGACAGCCCGTGAAGCTCGACGGCCTGGGCACGTTCTCGCCCTCAGTGGACGGTCAGAAGCTGGGCAAGGCAAACCTCGCCGCTGCTGTGGCAGGCGGTCCCGACGCGATGATCAACGGCATCAAGATCAACTTCACGCCGGAGAACATCAAGGGTGAGAAGCTCACCTCGAGGGCATTCAAGGATGAGTGCGTGTTCGAGTTCGGGTATCTCGTGGAGAGTGAGGTGCGCACCGTCGGTGGCAAGGAGAAGCGCTTCCAGAAGAAGACTCCGCTGACGTACGTCCTGGCTCCCGCAGCCGACGGAAACGGTAACGGCTAAGAAGAGTTTTAAGTCTAAGGAGATAAGCGTATGAAGAAGCAGCGTTTGATTGAGATTGCGGTGAAGGTAGTAGTAGCCGCACTCACGGCCTTCCTGACGGCCATCACAACGACCTCATGTATGGGTCACGGCCCGATCGCATTCTGACGAACGAAGCCTAACGGCTAACACAAAGAGGGGACTGGCAGACTACAAGAGCTGCCAGCCCTTTGTTTTTAATAGCGGCCTTTG
This sequence comes from Prevotella sp., assembly GCA_016286585.1. Lineage (GTDB taxonomy): Bacteria > Bacteroidota > Bacteroidia > Bacteroidales > Bacteroidaceae > Prevotella. The sequence goes on from JAEETC010000004.1 coordinate 2,116, forward strand.
ACACCCTTGGGCTTTCCACCGTAGATGAAACGGGGTGTGCGGGCGTAGGGCGCTGGCAGATGTCTCAACGCTGAAGCCCTTGAGGTGGTGGACACAGAGCGAGTCGTGGCTGTCGTGTCAGACGGGGTAGACGGGTTAGACGGGATGGAATCCTGAGAGCCGGCGGGCATCTGATAGACGATCGCTGTCGAGGACACCTTGAAACGCTTACCGAAATAGGTGGTCGAACCTTCGTGCGTGATTTGTCTGGCGCTGTTACTCTCGTAGGAGACCTTCTCGTCCTTATAGCTCAGGTTCATCTGGCTTCTACCCTCCAGGAAGGTTACCTTGAAGCCGTCAATCACCAGGTAGGAATCGATGAAATTGGACGTGAGGCCGAGATTCACAATCGTGCCATCCTCCAATTCCGGATCGTTATAGATGATATCCAACTGCCTGTAGTACTGCGGCTCGAAGATATACCAGCCACTCGACCTGGTAGACTTCTCAAAATTACCAACCACCTCGACACCTTCCAGGGGAACGGCCGTCTCAGGCCCATAGTTCTTATGACGTATATATTCCTCCCACATGCCAGGGAAGGCGGTCTTATAGCCATCGGAAACGATCTTCGTACTCTCATAGGCTACCCGAGGCACGCCAACGATCACAGAACTGCTGAAGATGGTGTCCTTATTGCTATATTCTGCGGCCTTATATACAATCTTGTTCTTGCTTCCCCACTGGAAGGAGCCACCCTTGTCTGTGTACTTAGCCGGGCCGATAACGGATGTCCAGTTGACGAAATGCGGGTCGTCGATGAAGGTATCGGTGAAAGTCTCGCTATTGGAGTAGGTACGATCGCGATAGACGATCGGATAGAAGGCTAAGGCCGTGCTGTCTGTAGGCTCCAGCCACTTCCAGTCCTTACGATAGGCCACCTTGGTCAGCATGATGTTCTCGACGATCATGTATTTCAGCTGATACTCGATCTCCTCCTTATAAGGCTGACCGTTGTTGAGCGAAGAGTCGTTAAGCACAGAGAAAGTCTGCTTGATGCGGGCTGTCACCTCATACAGCTTCACAGTCTCAGGGATGTTGGGATCGTCCTCAATGCGCTTTATCTTCACCTCGATGAACTCGGGATCGCTCACCATCAGATAGGGCATGGGGATCTTGCCGTATGAAGTGGTCACCGTATCACCACGGGTGTACGCCCAGTCGAGCGTCATGACTTGCTTGCCCATCTTCTCGTTGGCAGGGATGATGGTCCAGGTTCTGTGGCCCTTATGCTCGGTCCCCTCGTCTGTGTAGGCGGGGTCGCTGGCACTCACGTTGGCGATCATGTCCTCGATGCGGCTGGTGTTGTAGGCTTCCAGCGTATCAAGCGCCAGACTGACCTTAATCTGGGCATGGGGATCGCCGCTGAAGAGTTTCTGCTCCATGGCCTCGACATCGAACCACACGTGACGGCTCTGTCCGCTCCACTCCAGCTCGAGCTGCTCGCCACCACGGATGATGTAGGGCGACTTGGCTGTCGAGTCGGCACTCTGCTTGAAGGAGTAGGTCATCGACGTCGTGGGCTCCGGATATTCGAACACATTCTCAACTGTGGCCTGATAGCTGGCCTGGAAGGAATAGGTGTGTTTCGTGCTCTTGCTCGTTCCGTTCTTGAGCTCTTCCTTGGTCTCTGTCTCAAGATTGAAGTTCACCGTCACGTCGTAGAGATCCTTCAGGATCAAAGATCCACGGGTATCTCTTGCAGGACGGATCTTGATAGAGGTCACATAAGGCAGGTCAGGCACTTTGGCAGCCTCCTTGAGGTCGGGCTTCGGCTCGCCATATTTCACCTTGCCCAACTGCATATAAGGCATGGTGACCGTCAGATCGTGCTTGTTCTTATAACTGTACTGCTCGTAGGAGAGGTCGAACTTGATGGTCTGGCCTCCAATCTCGTAAGTCTGCGAGGAATTGTAGACCGTCGGCTTGCCAGTCGTCTTGTCGCGTTCCATCGTCGTGCCCTGTGTCTTGTTCTCCGTCAGGGTCTCCTTCAGGTTGGTCAGTTCCTTCACGTCCTTCACCGTGATGTGGGGCTGGGCCACGGTCATGTTGATGGAGGCTTTGGGAGAACAGGTCACCACCTTAGAGTCATAATCGGTGTACGTGCTGTTCTGACTCCATGTCAGCTGCACGGGGTGATCGGCTGTAGCCACGGCGGGATTGGTGTCGGTGGCAGTAGGCCCTGACTCATTGGTGGTGATGGAACTGTAAGGGTCGATTTCTGATTCTTTTTCCTTACAGCTTACACTCAAAACGATAAGCAGTCCCATCAGCAGGGCTGAGGGACTGTATTTCTTAAACATTAATTTCATGCTGGCGTGATTTAGCGCTCGTGTTTTCAAAACTCAATGTTTTATTCGGTGATGGCCGAGAAGGTCAGCTTCTCGTAACCCTCAAAATCGTCGAACTGTACCTGGAAGTTGGCATACTGATAATAATTGCCGCCTGTGTTGTGGGTGTCCTTGATGGAGTTACTCTTGGCAAGGGCGTTCAGGATCTTGTTGTAGATCACCTTGTCGTTATTATCATCAGCGATCTGGATGGCCATCGAGGTCACATAACCGTTCTCGATCTTGTAGGTATAGTCTCCAGCGGCATAGAGCTGGAAGTTTTCAGTCTCGAGAATCGTCTCCAGCTCACCCACGGCAGCCTCCAGTTCCTCCTTCGTAGCGTTGACGAAGTTGATAGGCTCCATGTTCTCGTCGAGCTTGATATAAGTGGTGTCGACCTCGCTGGTGACATTCGTCTCCTCTGCATACATCACGGTAGCACCCACGAGCATCATCACGCCCATGAGCATCATTTTCTTCAGTGTTTTCATCTCTTTCATCTTCTTAAAAATTTGTTATCACAATCTATGATTATCTATCAATCTCATGAATTCGGATGCAAAGATAGCAATTAAATAAATATGCACCAACTCTTTTTGGCAAAAAATATATAAAAAGGCCGTCTGCGGTGTGCTTTTTGACTAAAGTCAAGCCGCAGACGGCATCATTTTGACACCAAAAGGGCGAAATCAGCTATTCTTTTGCTGCCACAGGACGGATGACGAAGGTGAAGTCATAGTCCTTATACGGCATCAGGTATTCCTGTCTCGGCCAGGCTCCCCAGGAGTTCACACAGCCGAGTCCCATCTGCCGCTGCTGGATGTGAACCTGCGTCAGCGGTCGCTCTACGAGGTCGCCAGAGTGACGGCCCACCTTCTTATCCTTCACAGGACCGTCGTCGAGGTCGGCCATGAGGAATCGCAGCGCGCTGGCCTCCATCACGGCATTGGAGTAGAACTCCAGTCCCCTACCCTTGCCGTCGAGCACACGGAACCAGCGCACATCGGTGTGGTTGCCCGACTCCTGCGGACGGATATAGGAATAGTATTCATCAGCCACCTTGTTCTCATAGACACCAATGAACTCACTCGAGTTGCGGTCGCAATAGTTCTCCACGGGGCCACGACCATAGTACTTCACCTGGTCATACTGGCAGGGCATCTGGAGCTGCATGCCAAAGCGGAACATCGGCGGTATCCTCACCACGTCCTTGCCTTCTGCGGGAGGATTGGGCAAGAAATGCTCGTTCACCACCACCTCACCGTTCTCCTGAAGCGTGTAGGTCATGCTCAGCGTGGCCTGCACCTCAGGCATTTCAAACGTTGCCACGACGCTATTGTCGCCCACCTTGCAGTCCTTCAGCTTCATCTGCGGGTTCTTCCACACGCCGAAGCGCTGCTGCAGCCTGGCACCATAGTCGTTGTCTGTCGGAGCACGCCAGAACTCGGGCGTCAGAGACTCACGGTCTACGAGCATCGTCTCGCCATCCACGTCGAGATAGTCGATCCAGCCACTCCATTTACCCACCGTCAGCGTCGTGCCGGCAGCCTCGAACTTCACGTAGCTGTCTGTCTCTTCTTTCTGAACGCTGGCCGTCTCGGCCTTGATCTCCGGGAACTGGTAGGGATTCAGCACAAACTGCTGACGAGCCACCACCTGACCCTTCTCGATCAACGGCTGAGCCTCGCGGGTCTTGAACTGGAAGATGACAAACAGTTCCTGGTCGCCGTGATGGCCCATCATCTTCTCTGCCACCTGTTTCAGGGCATCGATGGTGATCACCTTGCGCTGCTGGGGAGCGATGCCGTTGACGTCGATCTTGCCGCCATGTCCGTAGGTGATGCCCTCAGGACGGTTGGCTGTATGATGGCCTCCACCAGAAGCACCACCCACGAACCACTCCAGCTCGAGGTCGTCGAGCGTCTTGAAGAAGTTCTCGTTGTAGATCTCTATCTTGCCTTCCTTCAGACCTTTGTCTGTCACCCACACGTTCTGATAGTAATAACGCACCTCGTAGGCATGGGGGTTCAGACGACGGTCTGGGGCGATGATACCGTTACAGTTGAAGTTATAGTCAGAGGCGGGATAGCGGCCGTAGTCGCCACCATAGGTGAAGATCTCCTTACCTGTCGTCTTACTCTTGTCGCGCAGCCCCTGGTCCACGAAGTCCCAGATATAGCCACCCTGATACTTCGGATTCTGGCGGATGATGTCCCAGTACTCCTTGAAACCACCCATCGAGTTACCCATGGCGTGGGCATACTCACACTGGATCAGCGGACGGGGGTTGTCGCCCTTGGAATACTTCTCGCAGTCCTCATAACCATAGTACATCGGACAGAAGATATCGGTCTTGCCCTCACGGCCTGCCTGCTCATACTGCACAGGACGGGTCTTGTCGTAGGCCTTCACCCAGTCGTAGGCTTTCTCGAAGTTCGGACCATAGCCAGCCTCATTACCCAACGACCACACGATGATGCTGGGGTGGTTCTTGAACGACATCATGTTACCCTGCTGGCGCTCGATATGGGCCTTGGCATAGTCTTCGCGCTTGGCCAGCGTCTCCTTGCCGTAACCCATGCCGTGACTCTCGATGTTCGTCTCGGCCGTCAGGTAGAGACCGTATTCGTCGCAGAGGTCATACCAACGGGGATCATCGGGATAGTGACAGGTGCGTACGGCGTTGATATTCAGATACTTCATGATCTTGATATCCTGAATCATCCGCTCCACAGACACGATATAACCGCCATCGGGATCGAGCTCATGACGGTCGGCACCTTTTATTAATATAGGCTGGCCGTTGACGAGCAACTGACCGCCTTTGATCTCCACATGACGGAAGCCCACGCGCTGCTTCACCACTTCGAGCACTTCAGAGCCCTGTTTCAGGGTCATCATGAGGGTATACAGGTTGGGCGTCTCAGCCGTCCAGGGCTGCACCTCTCCGAGCGACTCCATCCTGAAGGTGAAGGGGCCGTTGTTGAGCATCGTGGTGCTGGTCTCATCCACCACCTTTCCTTGCGGGTCGATCAATTGCATGTCGAGTGTCTTGCCTTTTGCCGAGACGATCTTCACCTCACCTGACAGCGAGCCGTCCCGATAGTTGTCTTTCAGGTCGGCATTGATAAAGAAGTCCTCGATATGAATCTTCGGACGGGCATAGAGATACACCTCGCGGGCGATACCCGTAAAGCGCCAGAAGTCCTGATCCTCAATATAGGAGCCGTCGCACCAGCGCATCACCTGCATGGCGATGAGGTTCTGACCCTTCTTCAGATACTTTGTGATGTTGAACTCGGCAGCCACCTTCGAGTCCTCGGAATAGCCCACATACTGGCCGTTCACCCAGACGGAGAGGTTGCTCGTGGCCGAACCCACATGGAAATACACCTCCTGACCCTTCCAGTCGGCAGGCAGCTCGAAGGTCCGACGATAGGAACCCGTGTAATTGTTGGTCTCGCCGATATAGGGCGGGTTGCTCTTGAAGGTCGTACTCCAGGCATAACCGATGTTCCTGTAGATCTTGTCGCCATAGCCGTTCAGTTCAAAGAGTCCTGGCACGGGGAAGTCGGTCCACTGAGAGTCGTCATACTTCAGCGAGAAGAAGCCTGCAGGGGCATCCTGATGGTTCTTCACGAAATGGAACTTCCACAGCCCCTCCATCGAGAGGTAACGCTGAGACTGAGACTTGTCGCCCTGGGCTTTCTCCGCACTCTCGAAGGCGAAGAAACAGGCACGGCGCGCCTCACGGTTCACTTGATTCACCTGGGGATCCTGCCACACAGGTGTTTTCTGGGCATAGACCGCCGTCACGGCCATACAGGCCAATGACAAAATAAACTGCTTAATCATACGTTTGTTTAGATAATTATTGAATATTTGCTGCAAAATTACAAAATAATTATGAATTATGCGCTCGGCTCTGCGCTTTTTTAAAAAAAGAATGATGAATTATGAATTATTTTGTATCTTTGCGACAAAATACCCGCTTCGATGAAAAAAACAGAAAGATACGAAAGGATTCTGGATCATTTTCGCCAAGAGATGCCAGACGTGAACACCGAACTCGAGTTCGGCAGCGTATTCCAACTGCTCGTGGCCGTCATCCTCAGCGCCCAATGTACTGACAAGCGCATCAATCAGGTCACCCCCGAACTGTTCCGCCACTATCCTGACGCCCGATCGATGGCACAGGCTGAGCCGGAGGACATTTTAGAATATATCAGCAGTGTCTCCTACCCTAACGCGAAGGCTGACCATCTGGTGAGGATGGCGCGGATGCTCGTGGAGAAACATCAGGGCGAAGTGCCGTCAGACATGAACCTGCTGCTCAACCTGCCTGGTGTGGGCCGTAAGACGGCGAACGTCATCCAGAGCGTCGCCTTCGGCAAGTCCGCGCTGGCTGTCGATACCCACGTCTTCCGTGTGGCCCATCGCCTCGGGCTCGTCTCGAAGCGCGACAACACCCCCTATAAAGTGGAACTGGCGCTCTCCCGCCACATCCCTGCCGAGGACATCCCCCGTGCCCACCACTGGCTTCTGTTGCATGGCCGCTATGTCTGCACCTCCCGCAAGCCCCATTGTGAGAAGTGCGACCTCGCGCACCTCTGCCCAAAACTCATCGAGGGTTCGAAACTGGAATAACTGTCAAAAAGTTTCAATCCCCGGAGCCATCAAAGCCTCGGGGATTTTGTCTGTATTGGTGAATGTTATTTACTTCTGGCGGGTGTGGTTTTGGCGGAAGCTCTGACCCATGTTGCGGAAGGCCTGGCGATGGAATTTCTCCTCGGCACGGAGGACATCGAAGACCTTCGAGGGGGAGAGCACGGTGAAGAACTTGTTGTGATAGATCTGCTGGATCTTCTTCAGCTCCAACTCCACCTCGTCGCGCTTCTGGACCAGGCGCTTGCAACTGGCATCGTCGGTGGGCTTCACACGGCCTTCCTGGCGCATCTTCCCGAAGACGGCACGCTGCTTCTGCTGCATCTCGCGGTAGACGGGGAAGAACTTGGCGCTCTCGTCGGCTGTCAGTCCGGCCTCCTTGGCGATAAACTGCTCCATCTCAGCCTGGAACTTCTCAGGCGAGAACTTCTGGGGCTCATCGGCCTGACAGACCAAAACGCTTGCCAGGAGGAACATCATGCTGATTAGGACTTTCTTCATATTATTCTTCACCTTTTCACTTTTTCACTTTTAATAGTCTGACAGGCAGGCATAAATGTCCTGATTGTCGAGCATCATGTAGTCGGCGGCCTCTTCAAAGTAGGTATCGTCGGGATGCTGCGGCTGAAGCACCTCGGCCACCTCTTTCTGATCCTGCTGCGAGCCAGCGGGCCACGACAGCCAGACGGCGGCACACACAAACAGGGCGCACACGCTGGCGGCGGCGTAGAACACGGGGCGCAGCCAGATAGTCTTGGCACGGGGATGACGCTCGGGCAGCGACTGCATCACCTGACCGGTCAACTGCTCAAAATAGCCTTCGGGAACCACGAACGGATTCCGCTTGCCTACCAATTCTTCTATGTACTTTTCTTCTTCCATCGTATGTTTGACGTATAATCATTCAAATAGTTTAATCGCGAGCCTTAAAAAATTCTGTAATTTTCTTCACGGCAATATGATAGGAAGCTTTCAGGGCGCCTTCGGAGGTGCCGAGAAGCTGACTGATGTCACTATATTTCATCTCGTCGAAATAGCGCAGCTGGAAGACCGTGCGCTGCACGTCGGGCAGGCTGGCGATGGCTTCCTGCAGCAGGGCCTCAGTTTCGGTGCCGTCGAAATAGTTGTCGGCCAGAAGCGCGCCAGCCACGGAAGGGTCGGCATCGCTGACGGTCTGACGCTGTTTGTTGCGTCGCAGGAAGTCGAGCGACTCGTTGATGGCGATGCGCGAGAGCCAGGTAAGCACCTTGGAGTCGCCCTGGAAACTGCCAAGTCCGTTCCAGGCCTTGAGGAAACTGTTCTGGAGCACATCGTTGGCATCGTCGTGGGTGAGCACAATCTTTCGGACCTGCCAATAGAGCTGTTCGCCGTACTGACGGACACAGGCCTCAAAGCCGCGGCGCTGGGTCTCGGGCTTCATGAGCATTTGCAGGATCAGCTGGTCGTCTATCTTATCCATGGTGGTCATTGGGGCAGGAATGTTTTCATCTCCCTGCGGATGATACGGTCGTAGCCATAGAGATCGGGCCAGAAGTCGACGACTCCTGTCTCCGGATCGGGATAGGCTGTATAATAAATAATGTACACGGGCACGCGCGGGAGGACATCGCGATAGGTGATGACCTTCAGCGGACGGGGATCGCCGGCATGTAGGGCCAGGTACTCATGGCCTCTGAGGGTCTGGGGTTTCATGTCCATCGCCAGACGGATCTTGTCGAGCGTCCACTCGTCGGCTCCCTGCAACAGGAAGCAGGCAAGCTCGAAGGGTTTCTGCACGCGGACACAGCCATGCGAGAGGGTGCGCTTCTCGCGGTTGAAGGCACCTCGGTTGCTGGTATCGTGGAGATACACGCCGAAGTTGTTGGCGAAGCGGAAGACGATACGGCCGAGGGAGTTGCCTGCCCCACCCTTCTGACTGATGCGCAGGCCTCCGTCCATCAGCTGGCTGCTGGTGACCTCAGCGGGGTCGAGGGTATCGCCGCTCTGACGGTCGATGATAGAATACCGGTTTCGGGCGAAATAGGCAGAGTCGCCACCATGGACGGCCACCTCGCCCTTCACGATCGACGTGGGGATGATCCATTCGGGATTCACCTGCATGTGGGTGATCTCGCTGTTGAGCAACGGCGTCTTCGTCGCGATGGCCCCACAGCAGATCTTCATGGGCATCACACTGTCGGGGCCCACGGCCCAGAGCTGGAGGGCGGGGATATTGACCACCACCTGATGGGTGCGGCCCTCAGGACGGGCTGTCTGCCAGCGACAGCGCTCCAGATTCACCGCTATTGTACGACAATTGGCGGTGTCTTTCGACCGTGCCAACTGGGCCTGTAACGTCTTATAGAGGCTATGGGCGGGGGCTGCGGTCTGCAGATAGGTCATCCTGTCTGTCGATGCCAGCTTCCGCAAGGCTTCCTGATAGTCGGGTGCCTTGATCTCATAGTCGAAGAGGCGGGCAAGGCCCGAGCCGTCGGGCTTATAGTCCAGATGGTTGAACACCTGGTCGGGGCGGATGAAACCATAGCGCTGTCCGACGGTATACCTCACGTAGGCTTTCGACAAATGATAGTCCAATCGGGGCAGCACCTCGTTGATGCTCTGTCCGACAGAGTCGAAAGCGAGTTTGTGGACGATCTCAAGGTCATCCTCAATCTCCGACAGGAAGAAGGCTTTCAGATTCAGACCGTGTTGCGGTAGTTCCCTTTGCAACTGCGTCAACAGCGAGTCGGCCTGATTGGTCACCCCTTCCCGTGTATACCAGAGAGGGTCATGGGTGCGCTCGGCATAATACTTGCGGACTGCCTTGTCGGCTTCCCACCTCGAGGAGTCGGCATCTAAAAGATGCGTCAGATACTGCCTTTGCTCGGTGGTATCCAACGCATGTACAAATGTTCCAAAAGCGGAATAATCGGCCTCGTCATACTCACGGTTTCCGTTGACGCAGGAAGCCAGGAGCATCAGGGTTACAACAAGTGCTGTGACTAACGGACAGACACTTTTCGAACAACCTTGCCGACCTTGACGATATAGCAACCTTTCGGAATATTAAGTTCGATCTTCTGGGAATGGCTGGTAATCTCTACGCTCAAGACTTTTTTGCCCGTCAGCGAGACGACCTCCAACGTGCAGCCCTCAGCGCCTGTAATCATCAGCGTGCCGTTGTTATAAGTGATCTCGGCCTCCTCCTCGACAGACATCTCCATGACGCCAGCCATATAGGCAGGAGCAGCGCTGACAGCCATCGGAGCAACCCACATCAGGCCCCCAGAAAGTATCAAGACAAGTAAACGTTTCTTCATACGCAACAATATATAGTTGGCGCAAAGTTAAACAATTTATTTGAAACAGCAAAACTTTTTGGGCGGAAAATGCACTTTGGAGGCAATTTACACGTCAAAAACATCCATTTCGTTGGTCAAATAGGTATTTTCAAACACCTCCTTGGCCTCATGGAGCAGCACGTTCTCATCTTCATAGCGCGAACTGTAGTGCCCCAGCAGCAGCTTCCCCACCCCAGCATCGCGGGCCACCATCGCGGCCTGTCGGGCTGTGGAATGATGGTATTTCTCGGCTGACTGGATCTTGTCTTCGCCATAGGTACTCTCATGATATAGGGTGTTGACACCCTTGACCAGCTGATGCAGCGAAGGCAAATAACGGGTATCGCTGCAATAGGCATAGCTCCGCGGGGGATCGGCTGGTCTGACGAGCCGGCTGTTGGGGATGACCTCGCCGTCGGGCATCGTCCAGTCGGCCCCGTTCTTGATATTGTTCACCTGACTGACTGGTATCTGATAAGCTTGCATCATCTCCGGACGGATATGGGGCAGCAGCTGTTTCTCACGGATCAGATAGCCACAGGTAGGAAGGCGGTGCTGGAGCGGGATGGACTCCACCATGATGCTACGGTCCTCATAGACCACAGCGTGGCGGGTGGTGTCGACCGGATGGAACTCCACCTCAAAGCCCAGGTCATGAGTGAAGAAGTCTATCTGACCTCGCAGGATAGGCCCCAGCGCCTCTGGCCCATAGACATGAAGGGTGGCCGTTCTGCCCACCAGCCCGAAGGTGGAGATCATGCCGATGAGCCCAAAACAATGGTCGCCATGCAGATGGGTAATGAAGACATGGCTCAGTTTGGTAAACCGCGCATGGCTCCGCCGCAACTGTGTCTGCGTGCCCTCTGCGCAATCCAGCATCAACAGCTTCTCACGCACTTCCACCACTTGGGAGGAAGCGTTATGGCGAAGGGTGGGAAGCGCACTTCCACACCCTAAGATATGAACCTTAAAAGGCTCCACCGCAGATCAGATCTTATTGAACTCGTCGTTGGTCTCCTCTAACTCCAGGCCATGAAGGTCGACCTTGGGCTTGGGCTTCCAACGGCTGTACTCAAACGTCTCTGTCTCGTCGCGGGGCTTGCCAAGCGTGCGGTAGGCCAATGTGTCCGGACCGAGTGTGAGGATCTCATAGCGGTTGTCCTCTTCCTCGTCGCCACCACCCTCACGGGTCAGCAGGATCTCCAGATCTCCGTTAAAGATCTTCCACGTCCGATAGATGATGACCGACTGGTCGATGCTTTCAGCGACACCACCCTCCTTGATACGGATACCAATCTCGGCACTCCCGTCGATGGGATCAGGCATCACCCAATCGCCCATCAGCGTGTTGAGGTTAATCACCAGGTTAGCTTCCGTCTTAGCCTGATTGGCCATGACAGCCACACGGTCGGCCACCTGCAGGCCTCCGAACACCTTACCATTCTCCTGAGCCTTCGTCAGACTGAGCGTCAGCGTGTCGCCATTATCCGTCACAATCTCTAACGTGTTCATGGCCGTGCCGTCTGTACAGATACCATAAATAGTACGATCGGTGAAAGCAAAGTTCTCCAGATTCGTGGTGTCCTGCGACACCTCTTCTGCTTGCTGTTGTTTTCCACCACCACAACTGCCCAGTGAGAACATCACGGCAGCCATCATGCCAACAAATACCAATTTCTTCATCATAACTTCTATTATTTTGGATTATTTACGTTCATTCTTTTTGGCTTCATTCCATAGTTCATCCATCTCTCCCAACGTCATCTCTGTCAAGGGTTTACCAATCTTGATGCTATGTTGTTCAATATAGTTAAAACGGTCTATGAACTTGCGGTTGGTCTTCTCCAGGGCATTGTCGGGATTCAGCTTATAGAGACGGGCTGCATTGATGACTGCGAACAGGAAGTCGCCCAGTTCTTCCGTCGAGCGGTCTTTGTCATCCTTCTCCAGTTCAGACTCCAGCTCATCCAGCTCCTCGCGAACCTTCTTCCACACATCCCGACGGTCTTCCCAATCAAAGCCCACATTCCTGGCTTTATCCTGGATCCGGTAGGCCTTGATGATGCTTGGCAGCGCCTCAGGAACGCCAGAGAGCACACTCTTATTGCCGTCCTTCTCCTTCAACTTGATCTGTTCCCAATTTTGCAAGACCTGAGTAACACTAGTTACACTCGTCTGACCAGTAGAACCCGCCTGAGAATCATCCTCTGGCACATACGGCAATGGCTTCGGATCCTCAGCGTCAATCTGCGAAGGATGATAGACATGAGGATGGCGAGTGATCATCTTCCGGGTCAAGGCATTGCACACATCAGCCATGTCGAACTGTGACTGTTCCTCGGCAATCTTGGCATAAAAACAGATATGCAATAACACATCGCCCAACTCCTTACAGATATCATGGATGTCATTTTTGATGAGTGCATCGCAGAGCTCATAAGTCTCCTCGATGGTATTGGGTCTTAGGCTTTCGTTCGTCTGCTTCTTGTCCCATGGACAATTGGCCCTCAATGCATCCAATACATCCAGAAACCGCCCAAAAGCCTGCATTTTTTCCTCTTTTGTGTGCATAATTTCTTAAATTATGTGGCAAAGATACGACTTTTCGCCGGAATTTTACTAATTTTGCAGCGATTTTTTAAGAATTTGCGTTTTTTGAGCATAGAAATAACAAATAATAATATGGAATTAGCAAGCAAATACGACCCGAAAGAGGTCGAAGGCAAATGGTATCAGTACTGGCTTGACCACAAACTTTTCGCCAGCAAACCCGACGGACGTCAACCCTATACCATCGTCATTCCACCACCCAATGTGACTGGTGTGCTCCACATGGGACACATGTTGAACAACACCATTCAGGACATTCTGGTGCGCAGAGCCCGTATGGAGGGTAAGAATGCCTGTTGGGTGCCGGGCACCGACCACGCCTCGATCGCCACAGAAGCCAAGGTGGTGAAGAAACTCGCCGAGCAAGGCATCAAGAAGCATGACCTGACTCGCGACCAGTTCCTGGAGCATGCATGGGACTGGACCCACGAGCATGGTGGTATTATCCTCAAGCAGCTACGCCGACTGGGAGCTTCCTGCGACTGGGACCGTACTGCCTTCACGATGGATGAGACCCGGTCTGAGAGCGTCATTAAAGTCTTCGTCGACCTATACAACAAAGGCCTTATCTATCGTGGTCTCCGCATGGTGAACTGGGATCCTAAGGCTCTCACCGCTCTCTCTACCGAGGAGGTGATCTATAAAGAGGAGCAGAGCCATCTGTTCCATCTGAAATACTACGTCGCTAATGCCGACGGTTCAATATGTCGCGATGGTATCGCCACAAACGAAACCGAGGGCAATGTCATCCACAAGGATGAGAAGGGCTACTATGCCGTTGTCGCCACTACTCGTCCAGAGACCATCATGGGTGATACTGCTATGTGTATCAACCCCAAGGACCCGAAGAACCAGTGGCTGAAGGGCCGCAAGGTGATTGTACCTCTGGTGAACCGCGTTATCCCCGTCATCGAAGACCGTTACGTGGATATCGAGTTCGGTACGGGTTGTTTGAAGGTGACACCTGCCCACGACACCAACGACTACATGCTGGGTAAGACTCACAACCTTGAGACCATCGATATCTTCAACCCCGACGGCACCATCTCTGAGCAGAGTCCCATCTACGTCGGCATGGACCGTATGGACTGCCGTAAGCAGATTGCCAAGGATCTGCAGGATGCAAGACTGATGGAGAAGGTTGAGGACTATACTAATAAGGTGGGCTATTCTGAGCGCAACCCCGACACCGCCATCGAGCCAAGACTCTCGTTGCAGTGGTTCCTCAAGATGCAGCACTTTGCCGACATCGCCCTGCCGCCAGTATTGAACGGCGAGATGCATTTCTATCCGCAGAAGTACGTCAATACCTATAAGAACTGGCTCGAGAACATCCAGGATTGGTGTATCTCTCGTCAGTTGTGGTGGGGTCATCGCATCCCTGCCTACTATTACAATGAGAACGACGACTACGTGGTAGCCGCCACTCGTGAGGAGGCTCTGAAACTGGCTCAGCAGAAGGATCCGAAGATCACGGATGCCGATCTGCGTCAGGACGAGGATGCCCTCGACACTTGGTTCTCATCATGGCTCTGGCCTGTCTCGCTCTTCGACGGTATCAATAATCCCGGCAACGAGGAGATCAAGTACTACTACCCCACTTCCGACCTCGTAACGGCTCCCGACATCATCTTCTTCTGGGTGGCCCGCATGATCATGGCCGGTGAGGAGTACATGGGCACCTTCCCCTTCAAGAACGTTTACTTCACTGGTATCGTTCGCGACAAACTGGGTCGAAAGATGTCTAAGTCATTGGGCAATAGTCCTGACCCCATCGAACTCATCGAGAAGTTCGGTGCCGACGGTGTCCGCATGGGTATGATGCTCTCTGCCCCTGCCGGCAACGACATTCTCTTCGACGAGGCCCTCTGCGAGCAGGGACGTAACTTCAATAATAAGATCTGGAATGCCTTCCGTCTGGTGAAGGGTTGGAAGGTGGCAGACATAGAACAGTCTGAGGCCGGCAAGATTGCCACCGCTTGGTTTGAGGCAAAACTACGTCTGACCAATGCCGAGGTCGATGACCTCTTCAAGAAATATCGCATCTCTGAGGCCCTGATGGCTGTCTATAAGCTCTTCTGGGATGAGTTCTCAAGTTGGTATCTGGAGATGGTAAAGCCCGCCTACGTCAACGGCGAGCAACAGCCCATCGACCGCAAGACCTACGACAAGACCCTCGAATTCTTCGAGACCCTTCTGAAGATGCTCCATCCGTTCATGCCGTTCATTACCGAGGAGCTCTGGCAGCACCTTTACGACCGTCAGGATGGTGAGAGCATCATGCGTGACAAGTTGGACATTGCCGCTCCCACAGAGGCAGACAACAAACTGGCCGCCGACATCGAAAACGTGAAGCAGATTGTCTCTGGTGTCCGCATGGTCCGCAGTTCAAAGAACATCGCCCCCAAGGAGCAGCTCGAACTTCAGGCCATCGGCAAGAACGACTATGAGGCCTTCAACGCAGCCATCAGCAAGATGGCGAACCTCAGCGCCATCACCGTTGTCGCCGAGAAGGACGCCACCGCCTCTGCCTTTATGGTTGGCACCGATGAGTTTGCCGTGCCTCTAGGTAATATGATCGACGTCGAGGCCGAGATTGCCAAGATGGAGGCCCAGTTGCAACACCTTGAGGGATTCCTGGCTGGTGTCATGAAGAAACTCTCCAACGAACGTTTCGTTCAGAACGCCCCAGAGGCCGTCGTTGCCTTGGAGCGCAAGAAGCAGAGTGATGCGGAGGAGAAAATTGCCTCTCTCAAAGAATCCATTGCCGCATTAAGGAAATAATCGATTCATGAGGAAGCACTATACTGTAGCCGGTCATGGCTTCACGGTGGATGCTGAAGAGGCTGTATTCACCGGCATGAATCAGTACACTCCGTTTCTGGACGAAGAGAACACAGATTCACTGTTCACTCTCTACGTCCAGGAATTGGCTACACCTATTATATATAATGTAAAGTACAAGCAGGAAGATGAAGGTCAGGTGATGCTCAGCGGCGAAACCCCCGACGGCAAGACGGTTCTCGAATACCAGCTGAGAGGGAAGGTTGCCGGTTGGCTGGTGTGCAGTCTCGACTTCAAGGAAGGACATGTCTATTATAACAAAGAACGGCAAAGGATGTTTGTGACCAATAATGCCTTGATGATGATGTACACATTCATTACTTCCGACAAACAGACAACGCTGTTCCATTCATCGGTCGTCAGCTATCAGGGCAAGGCTTACATGTTCCTCGGCAGAAGCGGAACAGGCAAGAGCACCCATTCCCAACTATGGCTCAAGTATATCGAAGGGACAGAACTGGTGAACGATGACAATCCCGTCGTCCGGATCATCGATGGTGAGGCCCGTGTCTACGGCTCCCCCTGGAGCGGCAAAACCCCATGTTACAGGAATGTCGATTATCCTATCGGGGGAATCGTCAAACTGAAACAGGCGCCTTTTAACGAGATCCGGCGGATGAAGGCCGTTGAAGCCTATGTCGCATTGGCCATGAGCATATCGGGTATGCGCTGGAACACCAAGATGGGCGACGGCCTGCATCATACAGAGAATCTGTTGACGGCAACAGTTCCCGTCTGGCATCTGTCATGCCTGCCGGATCAAAATGCAGCTGAGTTATGTCAAACGACCATAGCAGTCAAAGACTAAAGGACAACAAGATTATCCAGGAGGCCATCAAACTGGTCGAGGATGGCATCTGCGTCACCTTCCCCGTCGACGGGAGAAGCATGCTGCCATTCATCATTGGCGGTAAAGATAGCGTCATTCTGGAGAAGCCCTCAAAACCGGAGATGGGCGATATTGTCCTGGCTTGGGTAGACAACTGCCGATATGTCGTCCACCGCATCATTGACATCCATGACGATACCGTCATCCTCATGGGAGACGGAAATATCAGAGGTACGGAGAAATGCCATCAAGATGACATTAAGGCAAAAGTCACCCACGTGGTGGACGCAAAAGGAAACAGGCATCAGATAGACACGAGAAAATACAAATGGGGTGCTTTCCTCTGGGGCAAGTTGCGCCCGGTGAGAAGGTATCTGCTGTTCATTTACAAACACATTTGGTTATGAAACAAAAGAAAGGATTGGTATTACGCGACGTTTGCGGAGAGAAAGTCATCATTGGAGAAGGGCTCGAAGCCATCAATTTCGGCAGACTCCTCTGTCTGAACGACACAGCGGCCTGGCTCTGGCAGAAGGCTTCTGAGATGGAAGAATTCTCCATCAAAGAACTCGCTGATATCCTATACGAGGAATACGATGTGACGCCAGAACAGGCACTCAACGATGTGACGGATATCGTTGCCAAGTGGCAAGAGGCACAGATTGTTGAGTAACAGACGGCATGTCAAAGTACCTCTTGTGGACATGGCAACACGCAAAGGGCATCAGACTTAATTCGCTGGTGCGCATCTTTGTGGGAATCGTCAGGGTAGCCCTCGGACTGCTCATGGTATGGCTGTGCAAGAGGTTCATCGATGTCTCCATACGCTCCGGCTCATCCCAGGACATCTTGTTGATGATCGGATGGCTCATCGGGACTGTTGTCTCTATCATCATCCTAAGGCAGGCCTACTATTACATGACGGTCTCTGCCAATGCACGGCAACTCAATGCCATCCGACTGAAGCTGTACGGTCAACTCTTTTCCCGCCAGCTGTTTGATGAGCAGTACCTGCACTCTGGCGACATCACTTCCCGCATGTCGAAGGATATTGAAACCGTCAGCGACCTGACCACCTCCACCTTCCCGCAGATGGTGGTCACGTTCATACAGCTCCTCGGAGCCTTCCTGTTCATGAGGTCTATGGACGAGCGCCTGGCCTGGGCATTGCTCATACTCACCCCCTTTGCTGTGGTCTTTGGTAAACTGATTTCACGCCGGTTGCGCCAGATGACGCACGACATCCGCGAGGACGAAAGTCGCATACAGATGCAGATTCAGGAAGGGATGGAGCAAAATGCCGTCCTTCGGGCGCTTAGTAGTGAGGCTTGGATGGTTGGACGTCTCGACGAGACGCAACAGCGGCTGAAAGGCAATATGCTGCGCCGTGCTCGTTTTACTGTTGCTATGCGCTTCGTCTTCGGCTGTGTGTTCAGCCTTGGCTATATCATGGCTTTTATTTGGGGCGGCCTGCAGTTGCGCAATGGTGTCATCACCATTGGCGTGCTGACGTCATTTCTCCAGCTGGTGAGTCAGATCCAGAACCCTATACTGACACTCATCAATATGGTGCCCCAGATTATCCACGCTACCGCCAGCATCGATCGTCTGGAAGAACTGGAACAGAATCAGGGGCACGGTTCGTTTGGTTCCTTTGAGCAAAACCAACGACAAGTCCACCATGCTCACACAGGAGAACCTGTCGGGCTTCTCGCAGATGACATCTGCTTCCAATATGCCACCGGAGACCGATTGGTCCTCAATCATTTCACCCACGATTTCCGTCCTGGCACGAAGACCGCCCTCATGGGACCGACGGGCATCGGCAAAACCACCATCTTCCGGCTGATGCTCGCATTGACCACCCCGCAACACGGGAAACTGACCATCTACGACAAGCTCTCCCTCCGAATACCCATTGATGAGAATACCCGCGATTACTTCTCCTTTGTTCCGCAGGGCAACACGCTGATGAGCGGCACCATCCGCTATAACCTACAGATAGCCAAGCCCGATGCCACCGACTCCGAACTACTAGACGTACTGCATACGGCAGTTGCTGATTTTGTAGCCGATCTACCTGAAGGTATCGACACCGAGCTTGGTGAACGTGGCAGCGGGCTCAGCGAAGGTCAGGCTCAGCGTATCGCCATCGCAAGAGGTTTGCTTCGCCCTGGTCCAATCCTACTGTTAGATGAGATCAGCGCATCACTCGACGAACAGACCGAGCGTCAGCTTTATACTCGCCTGTTCGACCGATATCCACAAAAAACCATGATTTTCATCACTCACCGTCCTTCCGTCAGTGAGCTCTGCAACGACGTGTTGCGATTCTAGAAATTCTTGCCAGAGACAATATAAAGGAAGGTCTTTAGCAAGATGGTCATATCCAGCGACCACGAACGGTGCTCCAGATAATCCAAGTCATACTGTAGACGGATCAACATTTTTTCCATCGTGTCAGTATAGCCGTTATAGAGCGTGGCATAGCTTGTTACGCCAGGCCTGATCTGATAGAGCATGTAATAACGGGGATCCTCCTTCTCAATCAGTTTGATGTAATAAGCACGTTCTGGTCGCGGTCCGACAAAGGCCATATCCCCAATAAACACATTCCATAGCTGCGGCAGTTCGTCGAGATGATGAGCCCTCAGGAAACGCCCGATCTTGGTCAGACGTGAATCATCGTCCCCACTCTGGAACAAAGAAGGATAGCCCTCCTCAGAACCGACTTTCATGGAACGGAACTTATAAATGGTAAAAGGTCTGCCGAAACGTCCTATACGTTCCTGTTTGAAGATGGCCGGGCCGCCGTCCTCCCGTTTTACCGCAATATAACAGAACGCCAACAATGGTGAAAAGAGAATCAGGGCTATCAGGGCTATCAGACAGTCCACAACTCGCTTGGTGTTCCTTTGAAAGGCGTTCATCCCATCGGCAATATATCTTATATCTAAATCTTTATCCGTTGTCATCGCACGCACGATTCCTTATTATATATATATTAAGAATGCTTCAGTCGCCAGAAGAAATGCCAAGTGCGGAATACGGGTTCACATAGCGCTTCAGCCGGATATTCACGAGCGAAGTGGAGGTTTCGCCATACTTTTGCGAAGTACTTCCCTCCAGTAGAATGCGCTCTCAATCCAGAATAATGTCCAAAGTTTCCTCCTCTCAGGATTTCTTCTAACAAAGTCCTACCTCGTCTTTCATCCACAGGCGCAATCAAAAAATCATCATCAAGTGCGAACACTTCTCGCATCACATACATCGTAGCTCCTGTAAATTTCCATAATCCCAGATGGCGGAACAGACCTTCCAATTCACCTTTCCCCATCCCAATTTTATCTTTAGCTTTCCTTAGAAGATAATAATAGTCCATGAATTGTCGTAAGCCTATACCCTCATCAAAAAAATGCCGCATCATGTGGGCAAGTAGAAAAACCATGTTAAATGTCATCGTTGGCACAGCAATCCTTCCTACACCATTCGGTAATTCCACCAAGTTCTGACACTGCTCTGTCATCTGCTTTTCCATCCATGTCTGGAGACGGTGGTTATTCAAGGGATTATTCATGAATGTAGGAAAAAAATGAATCCCCACTGGTACATCAGGAAACACATCATAGCAGATCAGCTGATAACGGATACCCATATGTGGAAATTTGTTTCTTACATAACTCATTAGCAAGTCTCGACGTTCATTGATGCTCGTTGCTTCACCTCTTTTCATCACGAAAAGATCTATGTCGCCTGACGAACGGAGAAATGGATTGGGATACATCATGGCATTCCCCTGTCCTTTCAGTACGCAGCTGTCGAACCCATCTTGTTGGAACATCTCTGTCAGTTCTACACAACGCTGATTGAGTAACATATTACGATTCTTGATCTTATTCACCAGAAAGAACCACTTCATCTTCAACTGGCGCGGTATGGTGACATCCGGCCCCATGCGCTGTACAGATTCGAAGACGATACCCGATATGGACTGTTTCCTGGCCATATCATAGATAGGTTCCCAATCATCAGGTTCAATCTGAGGAGCTATACAATCCTCATTAATCACATATCGTAAAAGTTCGAAGAATTTTTCTGTTATATCTGTCATCATATAAGACTATTTGGCTCCTTTCTGTCTGAAGACAGCTACGAACGTTTTATACAAACACAACATATCAAGAGAAAAAGAACAATGGTCTACATAATAATACTCCAGTTCAAGACGCTCCGGATAATCAAGGTTGGACCTTCCATGACATGCCCACCATCCGGTTATCCCAGGTTTGACTTTCCAGTATTTCTTATTCCCGTCATGCCCTTCCAATTCCCCTTCCACTAACGGGCGGGGGCCGACCAGTGACATATCACCAATGATGACATTGATCGCCTGAGGCAGTTCATCAAGCGAAGACTCTCTTAGAAATTTCCCGATCATGGTGATACGCGGATCATCTTCTATCTTCTGATTGGCCTCCCATTCTTTTCTATAACGGTCATCTTTTAATAGTTCATCCAGTCTTTCCTCCGCATCTCGTACCATCGTGCGGAATTTGTATATCTGGAATATCTTCCCGTCTTTCCCTACCCTATCTTGCTTATACAATATTTTACCGCCATCTCCAATAGAAATGTAGATTATTTTAATGACTATACTAACAGGAATGAAAAGAATCATCCCGCAAATACCCAAAACTATATCTAATAATCTTTTAAAAAAAGAATACATTGTTATTCACCATTCATTAACGTTCCACGAATTCACGGTACTTCTCCTCTACAAAAGACCTGATTTCACATTTAAACCTCTCCTCAGAAAAATGCTCAGCCCATTTCCTACATTCTTTGTAGTCAAATGGTCTCTCTCCTAACGATTCAAATCTGTTGACGGCATCAATAATTGCCTCCGATGTCTGTTCCTTAAAGAACAGGCCGGTATTCCCTTCTGAAACGGTTTCTAACGAGCCACCATGTCCATAGGCAATCACGGGTGTTCCGCAGGATTCCGCTTCGATAGGCAGCATTCCGAAATCTTCATCCGCCGCAAAAATGAAAGCTTTGGCATGTTGCATCTTCTCCTTTAACACTGAAAACGGCTGATATCCCATGATAACGACATTGGGGCCTGCCATTTTTCTATAGGTATTGATATTGGGTCCGTCACCCACAACGTACAGTTTCTTGTCTGGCATTTGATTGAAAGCCTCTATCACCAAGTCTATTTTCTTGTATGCAACCAACCGACTACACGTAAGATAATAGTCCTGTTTCTCCTCACACAGCTCAAAATTGGATATATCTATATTCGGATGAATCGTGGTGGATTCCCTGCGATACGTCTCACGTATCCTTCTTCCTACATAATCAGAATTACTGATAAAATGATCAACCCTGAAGCTGCTCAACATATCCCATTTTCTGATTCTGTGCAGGAGATAGCGGACCACCCAACTCTTCAAGCCTTTTGTCAGATGCGATTCTTCCAAGTACTCGTTATACATATCCCACACGTATCGTATCGGCGAATGGCAATAACTAATATGCAACTGGTCTGCTTTGGTCAACACACCTTTCGCCACACAATGCGATGATGAAATAATCACATCATAACCTCTCAAGTCGAACTGCTCTATGGCAAACGGGAAGAGCGGCAAATACGCCCTGTGTTTCTTAGTCCCGAAAGGCATCTTCTGGATAAAAGAGGTATGCACTTTCTCCCAAGGTATCCCCAATTCTTCACATATCTCTTTCTTGGCTACAAGCGTATAAATTTCAGCATCAGGAAAAACATCTAAAATAGCCTTAGTAACCTTATCTGATCCACCGACAGTAACCAGCCATTCATGTATAATAGCGACTTTCATTATGCAACTTTATTTATTAAATGATCGATAGCCTCCATATATTCTTTCACCGTGTTCTCAAAAGTGGGATGTGGCATACTCTCTATGATAGAAACCTTCCTCTTATATTCAGAATCACCTAAGCTCTGAGCAATATGATACCCATGTAAAAAGTCATCCACACTAGTTCCATCAACGTTGATGCAGAATTCCTCTTGAGAGATCTCTTCATCAAAATGACCTATCGGAACACAACCATAAAGGAGCGCCGTTTTATATGAAGCATTGATGGCGGATACACATGGAATGATGGGCAACACACAAAAACCTGCCATACAGAAATACCGAACGACATCCTTCTTCTCAAGATTAGCCAGGAACTTGACTCCATCTTGTTCATAATCATTTGTAAACGACGAGCTCGTCAGGAAATACAAGGTGTTTTGATTATTCACATTAAACTTCTTCCAAGCCTGTAGCATATTGTCTATCGCTTTGGCTTTCGTGATCAGTCCAAAATAAATATACACTTTCCTATTCTTTTCGATTCCTTCTATTGGATTCTCAAAAATATTACTTGGGATTGTACGCAAAAAAACAGGCTTGGCAAATTCTCGTTCAATGATTGTCTTGGTATGTTTATCCGTAACGAGCACCACATCAGAAGAGACGATGAACTGTTTGATGATGTACTTTCGAAGAAAGTTAACCCTTCCATACTCATGAAGAGATAAAACCAAGTATCCTCTTTGGCGCGAAATGGTATCTCTAAGTTTCTTCAGGGAACGGACTATCAACACATTACACTCCTTAAAAGGATATTCTATGATGACGATATCTCGGGGCCTGATTTGATTGGAAACTTGTTCGAAAAGCTTAGACATCTTCATGGATGATAACTGATCGATCTTTCCTTTTGTTCCTGAATCAGCAGAGTGAATACACACTTCCAAATCCTCTACTCGTAGAAAAGACAGATATAGGTTATAAGAATAATCCCCTATTCCGTCTTTTTTAGAATTAGCATTATTACAGATAATGTGTATCATTCTTTATTCGGTAGTTTCTTGTGCATAATCCTCAACAAAGTCTTCATCTAACTCTTGCTGACGATTGATTACAATGATGAAGAAAATGTAGAGCCAGAAAAAGTAAAGCCACAGATTCCCGACAATCATATATTGCAACAATTGTGTCAGGAAACCGGCAAATAGAGCCATGGAGGAAGCGGTCTTTCTAGCTTGTCTGAATACAGAGCCAAACAGCAATAGCAGAAGTATCAAGCCTATGAGCCCTTGATTCAACAGAACAGATAGAAAAAGGTTGTTAGCTTCTTCAGCTGGTTTGAACATGACAACATTGTTGTCTGTATAGTATGCTGTAGCCC
Source organism: Prevotella sp. (assembly GCA_016286585.1). Lineage (GTDB taxonomy): Bacteria > Bacteroidota > Bacteroidia > Bacteroidales > Bacteroidaceae > Prevotella. The sequence goes on from JAEETC010000004.1 coordinate 25,983, forward strand.
CAATACCCTGCCCAAACAACAAACTCTTCCCACCACTCTCTAACAAAGCTTCCGTGGCGACAAGCAGATTCTCTGCCCTCTCTGCTCCGGAGTAATCCATGTCTTCTTCATCAAATGAGGAGAAAGCTAATACCTTTGTCGATATGCCTTCATAAATATCCCTGACTTGAGGGAATGCAATAGAAACAGTAAATAGAGCAAACAAGATACCGAGTCCTATGACTAACACATTCTTATAGTCAGTATCACGGAATATCAAATACAGTTTGATGAGAATGACCACCAATAATGCTACATATCCAAATGATGACAGGGATAGAATCGCAATAACAAAAGACGCGATTGCCCAGTATTTATATTTCTCGAAATCAGAAATAAAATAGTATATGCACGGTGTAATGACAGGTATCAGATACCCTGGCTCTGATGCAGTACCCGAGAGTCGTTGGAAACCGAAGGTCTCAGATGCAGTATAAGGTCCAAATTCCCCAAATAGTAAGGTATAGCCAAACATCTGCATGACACAGAAAACGGATTCAATGACGACCGTATATTTGAATAGTAATTCCATATATTCTTCGGGGATATACATAATCTTGTTTTCAGCAATCCTAATCAGTACAAAGAATAAGATTCCCCGAATGAAGTATTTGGCAGCAAATGAGGGTTCTATATGTTCTCCAAAGCCTATACCGGCTACAAAGGAATAAGCAAGGAAAATAATCAGAAGATTACTTGTTGTATTGACTGGTTCTGCATACTCTTCCTTAAAGACAAAATACAGGACAGGACACAAAGCGACCAACATCTCACCCAATCGCATAGGAGTACTTTCGCCGATCATCAAGGCAAACGACTCACGTAAAGGCAATACTATTAACAAGAGGTATAGAAAGATCTTCAGACTTCTATTTTCCAGCATGCTTTTTCGATATTAACAGTCTCAACAGGTCACGAGGGAATATGTCTTTGATGGTAGAAGTTAATTTAAAATATGATATCTTCCACAAATACCAGCAATAGCACAAGATACGGTTTCCTCCATAGGAGCATTGTATAATATACGACTCTTTCCGTGACTTCACGAAATGGCCGTAAGTGGCTCCTCCAGAGGCATCGACAACAGATACAGGAATATCAATATAACTGAAAGACCTTTTGTTTAAATAGGCCCATAGCAGGAAATCATAATCTGCCGCCAGACGATATCTTAAATCAAAATGCCTCTTCTTAAGGATCTCTGATCTTACAAAGACACTTTGATGGGAAAACACCATATCATACTTGATTCTTCCCAAATCCTTGGAAGATACATATCTTTCGCCAAATGCATATTGGTAGATAACATCACCATAGATCAAATCGCTCATGGAGCCTTCTGACTGGATTCTGTCATATAGTTCCTCGATCACTTTTGAATGACTAAAGACATCACCAGCATTTAAGAAAATCACGTATTCACCCTTCGAAGCATCAATGCCTTTGTTCATGGCATCATATATACCCCTATCAGGTTCCGATACGTAATAACTCAAATTGCTATGATAGTTGTGAATCACATCATTAGTGCCATCTGTACTACCGCCATCAATGATGATGTAATCAATAGAATTAAATGTCTGACTAATTACAGAACAAATCGTTCTTTCAATAGCCTCAGCAGCATTATAACAAACAGTAACGACACTAACCGTCATACGATTCTCTTTCATTCAATTATATGAAATGCCTGTGCTCTCCCGTAAAAGAATACTTCAAATCACGGTTCCTTTCACCAATCTTCTTGGCCGGCACACCAGCAACGATAGTAAAGGGAGGAACATCATGAGTAACCACAGCTCCTGCTGCGACCACGGCACCCTCTCCGATATGGACACTATGCAGGATGACCGTGTGTGAACCGATCCAGGCACGGTCGTCAATAACAACAGAACGATGGTTCTGGGTTGAACAACGAAAGAACGGATCACGATGATCGTGTTGCTCAGTCCATATTTTCACATCGCTGGCAAACACGACATTCTCTCCTATCACGATTCCATTTCTTGCATCAAGAATTGAATGGTCACCGATAATAGAACCACGTCCTATCGTTATCCTTGAAGGCTCACGGACCTCTGTTCCATAATAAATGACCGCATCCTTACATAAGTTCATCCCACATACATGCCGATAAATAAAGTTTCTTAGACGATGTGATGGCGTGTATGATAAACGATATAAATAATAGGCAGCGAATCCTGAGCACAACCCTTTTATTCTGTCCTTTACAGAAAGGCCCTTCCTATTCATCCCGGGATCATCTCCAGGATTGCCCTTCAGATAGTTACGCTTCACATAAAAGAGAAGTTTGATGATCGGAGAGAAAACGAGGACAAACGATACATTCTTAAACAGAACAACGAATGCCACAAATATGATCATCAGCAAAGCAATAGTATTCATAAACAATCGTCAATATCTATTCGCTAATTATTTAACCCAGAGTCCTTTAGCGCTCTTATTCAGCAACTTACGCAATTGAACCTTTCCAAAGACAGTTTGAAACACTAAGACGATGGTAGGTACAATGACGATACCTTCAACACCCCATAAACGACATGCCAGAGTCATCAATGGCCAAGAAACAATAGCAAAAGACAAATATATTATTAATTGTATCCTTACAGTACCAATACCATTGATAAGATACATATACAGATTACCCAGATTTAATATCATCACATAGATATAGACAAACAATGACAGCTTTGGACTGATATCCACATTGGTTCCTACCCAGACGATATAAACATAACGGGCAAAAATAAGCATCAGGACACCAATGATTGCAAAACCAATCCACATATATTCCAATGCCTTCATCGTTCTCGTCATCCATGAATAGTCATTTCTGTTATAAGCATCTGTAAAAGCCGACCAGAATGGAGTCAGGATGATAATAAAAATGGTATATAATAAGGCAAAATACTTATAGGCAATGTTATATTCGGTAACGGCATCAGGCCCGATCTCTCGTGAAATGATAATGTTGATAATCTGAAAAATGAAAATCATACATAAATAAATAATAAAGAATTGCAACCCGATTCCTAAGATATCGCGAATCAAGGACATCTTTACATAGCGGAATCTGGGAGCTATTTCTTGATATTTACGGGATGAATACACAAATAACGAAACCACAATTGCCAACAGACAAGGCATCCCAGCAAAATAAAGGGCCAGATTGGTAAGGCTTCCCTTACTGACTAGCGTAAGAATCCAGACAGAAATGAGAGACAACAATTGACCTCCACCCTGTATCATGGATGCAAGGCCAGCCTTCTGATCGGCCATCAGCATCGTAGAAACGAGGTTGGCAACCATATTCAAACAGAAAAAAGCAGATAGGATGACAAATACCTTACCTAATTCCTCACTATAAACCGGATCGACATTTAAAATCGTTGACCAGTCTATAAACACATTACCTACAATAATAGCAAGGAATACGACTAAGACTATGATTGCTACAGAAAAATAGGTTGTACTCAGATAACATTTTGCCAAATCGATATTACCTTCGGCCTTTGCTTCGGCAAACCTGTTTCTGAAACCATTACCCAATCCCAAATCAAACAAGGTGATCCATGAAATGATAGAAGACATGGTCAACCATATTCCATACTGAGTCGGGTTAACATAATCAATCGTCAATGGAACAATCAAAAAAGATGATATAATATAAATCATCTTAGCCACGACAGACAGGACAACACCCTTCACAGCCTCTTTTGAACGGCCTGAAGAATTTGAGATTCTGTCGATGAACAAAACTATCGGACTGATCATGACCCTATCTGATTCAAGATGAGACAGAGAGAGGCCAAACGGTTATCGGCTTTCATCTTTTCAAGTTCTTCTATGGCAGACTTGGAAGTCTTTCCTGGACGGCAGACGAAACAAGTCACATCGGCAAGACTACCAATCAAGGCTTTATTGTGTGGGGCAATCTCAGGACCATCCAGGATAATAACGTCGTATGATTCCCGCAGACTGGCCAATGCCTGCTGCAGTCCCTTATGAGCCAACAGGTCGGCAGGATGGATGGAGTCAGGGATTCCTGGAGGAAGGATATCCAGCAGATGGCGGCAGACGGTCTTCTCCCCCATTCTGGTGAAGGCTTCTGCCAGGTGGGTTGCACAGAACGTCTTCCCGTCCTCCTCATTGGCAGAGGTAACCAATATGGTTTTCTGTCCATCCTTCAGCTGATGAAGCAGGTTGTTACGGATAACCCTGAACGCATCGTCGCATTCTCCTTGTCCTGACGCAGGGATCGTTCCTGCCAACGGCAACTTTGTTGTCAGCTTCAGGTCGATCTCTGAATCAATTTGCTTTTTCAGACTTCTGCGAGAGAAGAAGAAGACATAAGGCAGGAGCAGACCGATAATCGGTGACAAGAGTAAGGCGTACAATGTCTTGGGCTTCGTCTTCTTGAGTGCCTGTGTTTCGTCAATCAGTCGGCCTTTGTCAATGGTATTGGCCAGTTCCATGATGACCTGCTCCCGCTTCTGTAGCAATGAGACGAAGACGCTTTGCTTGATATTCCTCTGACGGCTCACTTCGGTCATATTTCGCTCTTGCTCTGGCGCATCTACCACTCGGCTCATATAGCGGTTATACTCCCGTTCTGCCACTCGTTTTCTCAAGAGCAACGACTCACGGTCACGCTTGAAGGCTGTCTGAATCACGGGATGCAACTCGTCAATCAGTTGCGTCGTCAGCTTCACCTGTGTGGACTGCTCTGTCAAACTCTTCAGCAACATCTTCCTGTCATTGACCAACTGGTTGTGACGGCTGATCATCGACACGGCGTCGCCGGAATAGACACCCACATTCACAGGAATCAGCTCATAACGGTTCGCTGGGTCATTCACATACTCACTCAGATAGTCGAGCAACTGCTGCTGAACACCGAAACTCACAATCTGAGACTCATAGGCACTCTTCTTACCCATTACCTCCTCGGCATCTACCTTCGGATCCGTGACCTGATACTGTTTCTTGACCTTTTCCCAGTCGGCATCCGTCAGACCGAGCTCTTGGTCGATCTTGGCAATACGTCCGTTGATGAACTCCTCATTCTTGGCGGCCTCTTCCTGACGTTCCTGATTGAAACAGTCATTATAATGAGCCACCAGGGAGTTCACGAAGTCAATACCTCGAAGTATATTTTCGTCAGAAAGACCAATGTAAAGAATCGATGTGGCCTTCTTCGATGCCGGAGCAACGTTCAGGCGCTTGGCGAAACTCTTAGCAACCGTCATGGGCGGCACAATCTTGACCTTCAGCCGATAGTCTTTCGTAAAGGGTTTCCGGTCCTCTTCAGTCGGCAGGATATTCTCTGTGAGGGTCAGATCGCCAATCTCCGTATGCAATACCGCCGGCAACTTGGCAAAAGTCTTTTCTTCAATATTAATCTTTTTCTTGCCTTTCCTCAGTTTCCCCTCAACGGTATAGCCTGCATCACTTTTATCGATGGTCAGACTGATGCTATACACTTTCAGAGGCAGGTTCTCGTTCATGGTCTGAAGGATTTCCGGACTGACCGCCACACTCACCGGCTGGTTCTTATATAGCAGACGGCTCTTCAGAAACTTCTGATGGCGAATTTCCGTGTACAGACCCAGATCTTCCACCACATCCTTCGCCAACTGTTTGGTCTTCAGGATTTCCTTCTCGTTTTCCGCATTGGTTGTACGGTTCAAGTTCAGACTGCTGCTAAGGCTAGACGGAAGCTGGCTCATCAGAGACGAACTGGCACTAACGGTAGTACCGCCAGACTGCCTCCGGTCAATGATCATCATCTTTCCCTGAATGCTATATGACGGACGGCTCAGATAGACATAAGTCCCCGCCAGAAACAGACACAGGACAACAGACAGGGCGAACCATTTCTTATGGCTGGTGAAGAGTGACCACAAGTATTTCAAGTCGAAGATGGTATATCTGTTTTTCTCTCGGATTTCCGAAGGACTCAACTTAATTTTATTCTTCATTATTCTAATCTAGTTTTTATTTGAGAATTGAGACTAACAACGTCGCCACTGACATCAGGATACCCGTTGCCGAAAGCCACAAACTGGTTGATGTGCCGATGACAGAATTCTGCGCCTTGATCTTATTGGGTTCCACATAGATGATGTCGTTCTGCTGCAGGTAATAATAGGGCGAGTTCACGATATTCGCATCATTTAGGTCCAGCGTATGATAACTCTTGGCTCCATTAACATCTTCACGGATAAGGGTCACATTGTTGCGAACACCGTAGATCGTCATATCGCCGGCCCTGGCCAGAGCCTCCAACACATTGATCTTCTCACGGGCTATCGTGAAAGTGCCGGGAGCGTTGACCTCCCCCAACACCGAGATGGAGAAACTCGACATGCGAACCGTCACAACTGGATTTTCCGACTCTGCCAGATAAGGACTGATGGCCTGAGTAATCAGCTGCTCAGCCTCTGTCTTCGTCAGGCCACCCACCTTCAACTCTCCTACGACAGGAAACTGTATCTTTCCGTCGTTATCCACCAAATAGCTCTGAATCTGAGTCTGAGTGGTCGGCGTCACCAGATTGAACTGATAAGCAGCACTGGGGGTTGTGGTGTTAACGACGATAGACAGCACGTCCTTCGGCATGATGCGGGCGTCCACCAGATAGCCCTTGGCGGCCTGGTCCAGCGCTTCGCGGTTCCTGAAATAAGTCACGTCCTTCGAGGAACCGCACGATGTCAGCAGACTGACTGCGGCCAGTACCAAGAACGACAGCTTGAAGATGTAGATTCTCTGTATCATTTTTATCATGTATTTATTCATTCTTTCTGTTTCGGGCGAAGAGCAAATCGCTTGTCCTGATGACACATATCTTTTCCTTTCCCCAGCAGTTGTGATCGCCGCCAGAGAATCCGAAAAAGGAGGCCATAAGGATCAAGCATACTGCACTCACCCTCCGCACAAGAGCCTTTGCTCGCAAAGGATTTTGAACACGTTTGCTAAAATCGGTGCAAAGTTAGTGTAAAAATTTGAGTTAGCGAAAAGAATGATGATTTATTTGCTGTCTAAAACACAAGAAAAACAAATAAAACACAAATGAAACGATTGAATCAGAGAAAAAGAGCCTTTCCAATACTATCACCGTGGATGTTAACAATTTGTGGAATCACAGAAAATTCGGGAAAATATCAACAAAATTTGAAGAACCACCACAAAATCAAATTAAATAACTGGATAGCAAATATTTATATATTTTTGAACTTACACAGAACCACCATAAAACCACCACAAAACCACCATAGAACCACCACAAAAGACCAAATACGTTCACAAAAATGCTGTGATTATGTGAAAGTGTAGCCTTCTTTTGGAGTTTACAGGCAGTAAAGTCGGACTTTAGATAGGGTAAAGTCGGAGTTTAGGCTAAGTAAACTCCGAAATTCTCTAGAGAATTTCGGAGAAAGGTGGCTGTAAACTCCAAGAAAGGTGGCAGGTTACTTGGAGAAAGGTGCCTGTAAACTCTGGGAGAGGTATAACCTCACACACTTTCACACATTCATGTGCTAATTTGATAGATAAATGTTAGTTTTGTGGTGGTTCTATGGTGGTTCTATGGTGGTTTTATGTAGGTTTTATGTAAGTAGAAAATTAACTAACATTCTGATAATAAGTAGATTAACTAAAAATCGTGTAAGTTCTTGAAAAATATATCAAAAAATTCTTGGAAAATCGTCGAAAATGTTGTACCTTTGCAAGGTCATTGACGACTGAAATCAACAATTTAAAGCCCAAAATATCGATATGAAAGTAACATTATTCAAACCTTACAGAAAAAAAGAGACCATTAATCGCATTGACGTTGCTAATGTGGCAGGCATCATCCAGAAAGGACTGCTCGAAAAGAGTGTGCTCCGAGTCAGGGAACTATATAATCTGATGCGCACCAATCGGCTACCAGACGGTCAGATAGAGTGCAACCTCGAGGGCGGCATCCAGCTACCACGTGTCTGCTTCGCCGCCGAATTCGAGAACAGGAATCGGGAGCGCCGCATGGTTGGCTACAACGGACTGGTGGTCATCGAGCTGAACGACCTGAAGAGCTATGACGAGGCCATCGCCATCCGCGAGAAGGCCAAGCGGCTGCCCTTCACGATGATGGCATTCCTCGGCGGCAGCGGACGGTCGGTAAAGATTGTCTGTCGCGGAGCACTATTCCATGACGCCTCGACAGGACCAGAGCCCCCTACCCTTCAACTACCCGCCGAAGAAGACGATATCTGGCAGTTCCACCGCAACCTCTACGAGACGGCCCGCAAGGCCTACGAGGGTCAGCTGAACCTTCAGATCGAGGCTCTGGAGCCCGTGCTGGAGCGGACCGTCTACCTGAGTGCCGATCCCGCCATCGGCTTCAACCCGAATGCCACACCCTTCTTCGCCGACACCAGTCGTCAGCAGGAAGAGCCCGACTTGAGCGACCTGAGCCCTAAGGAGAGCCAGCTGATGCCGGGCCGCAGCGTGGAGCGCACCTATCGGCTGAACTGGCTCTATATTATAGAAGAGGTATTAGGCCGGTACTTCGACTTGCCCGACGAGCAGCGGCAGGAGTCGCTGCTGATGCAGGTGGCCACACGCTGTCTGAACGAAGGCATCCCGATGGCGAAGGCTCAGCAGATGACGATGGAGCACCCTGCGCTAAACACCGACGAATTGTTAGTAAGCAAAACATTTTCAGCCGTTTACGCCGTTACGCATCAGAAAGACTACATGAAGAAACATAAGATCCGTCCATTGCACAGCATCCCCGAAGACACGCTGCTGATGATGAAGACTGAAATCTTCCTGAACACGAACTTCGAGATGCGGAAGAACGTGATGACCGGCATCGCCCAGTATCGTGAGAAGACCAGCCTGGATCCGGAGTTCCACGACCTCGACCAGGAGGTGCGCAACGACATGACCATCCGCGCCAAAGAGCTGGGACTGAAGTCGTGGGACAAGGACATCGACCGCTTCATCGACTCCAGCCGCATCGACAAGTTCTATCCGCTCTACGAGTGGCTGAAAGGTCTGCCCAGATGGGATGGCCGCGACCGTGTGGCGGAACTGGCGGCCCGCGTGCCCACCAACCAGCCCCATTGGGAGACGTATCTTCATAAATGGCTGTTAGCCATGGTGTTACAGTGGCGCGAAGATACCGATGCGCAGCTCACCGGCAATGCCCTCGTACCTTTATTAATAGGTCGTCAGGGCTGCGGCAAGACCCGTTTCTGCGGCATCCTCATGCCCCCGGAACTGAGGATGTACTACAACGAGGAGATCAACTTCAAGAAGGAAACCGACCTGAACCTCGGCCTCTCGCAGTTCGGACTGATCAACATCGACGAGTTCGACAAGACCACCGCCCGTCAGCATGTCATCCTGAAATACCTGCTCTCGACAAGCGACGTGAAGTTCCGCCCACCCTACGGCAAGGCCATCCGACAGTATAAGCGCTACGCCTCGTTCATCGGCACCACCAACCAGATGAAGCCATTGGTGGACCCAACGGGCAGCCGACGGTTCGTCTGTGTGGAGTGCACTGGCGACATCAACTTCGAAGACAACCTCGACCATCGCCAGCTCTATGCCCAGCTGATGCAGGAGCTCGACGAGGGACAGCGTTATTGGCTCGACGACGAGGAGATTGCCGTGCTGATGAAGGAGAACAGCCGTTTCGAGCGCACTTCCGACCTGGTGGAGATGATTGCCGCCACCTTCCGGAAACCGCAGGATCCGAAGGGCGGCCGCCTCTGGTCGCTCCAGGAGGTGAACGCCCTGCTCCATTCCCGCTTCAAGAACTACGACCCAACGACGACCTTCGAGAAGCTCGGCCGCACCCTCTCCAACCAGCCTTTCGCCTTCGTCAACGAGCGTTCCGGCAACTGCTCCCGCTACCGGATGGAAGAGCTCTGAGTCTCAGGAGATACAAATAAATCCCGAAACGTTTGGTCGTTTCGGGATTTATTAATGATTAATAAGGTATATGCTTATCGTTACTTAACCATGTTCAGGAGGAGCACGAGGTCAGCAACATCCACATTGAAGTCACCATTAATATTGGCATTATTGTAGTTGAAGCTTTCAGGATTTCTACCCATGATGTAGTCGGCAAGAGCTGTCACATCAGCCTTTGTCACATATCCATCGCCATCAACATCTCCTAATACGCCAGTCACAGTCAGTGTGGATTTTACTAAATCAACATCATGACTTTGAGCGTTTGAATCAGAAATAGAAATATTGCGCAACACAATGGGATAAGTACCTTCCTTTACATCGCTGGCAACATTCAGTTTTATAATGGCCACCTCACCATCATTTCCACTGATGGTAGAACCATTTGTCGAACCTGCCATCACACGAAGAGCACCGTTATCTTGGAAATCCGCATCAAAAGTATTGGTTTTACGTGTGGTTGTACGTTCTGTACTCAGATATGCCTCAGCGAAACCATCAGCATCCTTTGCGACAGTAACGCCTTCTGGCAATTCAAGATCGAACTGGAATCCCTCAGCCACAACACTATTTTTCATCTTGACAGACAGAGTCATATCTTTACCTTTCTCTGCAGATACATTTCCTATATATATTGTATTCTCAAGCTGAGAAATATCAGTATCAGGAAGATTCTTTATGTTGACCTTTTCTGGTTTGTCAAGTTGGTACACCTGAGTCAAAGTACCCATATTACCAGCCAAATCGTAAACGGATACATTTAGATTAATCATATATTGCATATCCTCTGCTGTCAGTTCTATCTCAAAGTTCGACTCGTTAATCATTGTAAAATCTCTAGCCTCACCATTCAACATCACATTAAGCGTATTCAACTTTAATCCAATATTTTCAGTTATTGAGATGTGAATAATTCCTGACTGATTATCGAAATCGGAAATAATCTCCGGCTTTACCACGTCATTCTTTATGGATGTAGCCATCATATATGCGCCAAGTTTATTCGTCTTCAAAACGGTTCCAGCGGGGCCGACGTAATGCCAGATTTTACTACCTTCTTCAGAATAATAGACGTCTAGTGCTTGGTCTTCTCTGAATCCGAATGGAGTAAGGTCATCTGCACCAGGAACACCTATAACAGAAAACTCTCCATGCTGTGCAGTCTTGAGTGTATCATTTCCTTGAATGGCAATAAGATCGCATACCTCACTAACGACAAAGAGTGTATCTCCCTGATCAGTAATACCAAGTAGGTCGCCAGCAGGATAGTGATGAGGAATACTAATTTTCACTCCAGTGTCAAAGTTTTGTATATCATTATTGATGCCAAAGCCTAACTTACAGATATCATTTTGCTCTGTATCTGAAAGAAGAGAATGCCTTGCCATTGCGATTCTTGCATTTACATTAGTACGATCCTTCATATACCAATGGTAGAAGAAAGGATAGAAAATTTTATCCTCGAAGAAATCACCAATGGTATTATCTACTGCTTTTACAATTTCTCCGGTTGCATCTACAACTAAGCCACATGCCTGCATCATCCAATTCCATGCTTTTTCAATGTTAGGATGTTCTTCTATGAAAGCTTCATATATTGTATTTGCTGTATGTTTTATTGCAGATGCAGCTACTTTCTTGATAGAAGTCGTTGGCCTAAAGACAACGTCGAACGTACGCCGGTCAGGAATGCTAAAATAGCTTTCGTTGGGTCTATTCTCAAGTTCTACGTTAAGGTCTGTGTCAAAGTATAAATTACACCATCCAAAATCATATACTTTAATACTAACAGAACCATCAAACTCAGAAGATACCGTTCGTTCGACTTTCAATGCATCTTTAAGACTATAGGTACTTGGGGCAGGTGTGATGCCTGCAAGAATAGACAGTGGGGCATCAAAGCTTTTTTGCCATGTGCTATAAATCTTATAGGGCGGTGCAAAATAGGTCTTGTATGAGAGATTGGGGAATACCTTCATCACTTCACTTTGATAGTCATTTTCTGATATCACTTGTCTACGTAGAAACCTTGCCCATTTTCCCTTACTTGATACTTTCGATGTGTATTTACTTGTATAACCTAAGCTTAAATCAATTGGACCCCAACCGTCAGTCAATATATCACCAATCTGCATATTTTCAAGGCTAAAATCCCATGATGAAGACAATGACATTTGCTGAGACACTTCCTCTAAGTCATTTGAATCCTTATTATACATCTCCTCATGTTTCATAGAGAAATCTGATGAATATTTAAGACCAAAGTTTTCATAGAAGAATTTATCACTTAGAACTTCCAAGTTATAAGCATCCATTGCCGACAATCCCATCTTATCTGCTTGAATTAGATTTACCAAATCATGAACTTTACCCTTAAAATCAAATTCTCCACCTAATTTTACAGAAGAAGAATAACCTTCTAGGCTTTTTCCTGTTGAACTATCATATTTCGTCTTCCATGGTTCTATCGTGACACTGCCACTACCGCCCACTTTCAATGATTCTATTGATAGCCCAGGCTCAAAGGCTTGCTTTATTTCTTTGCCACCCGGCAAGTTCTTGAAAATATCACCAGAAACACCTGCTCCGTAAGTATAGTAAGCATACTGGTCAATCTTTAAGTTTCCTTCATCCCGGTCTTCAAACCAATGTCTCATAGCCTTAACAGCCAGGTCTGTTTTCCAATCAACATCTCCATTATAATTGTCAATCCAGCCCTTAATAAAATGAATAACGGCTTCTTTTGGATTAGAAGTGGAAAAATTAACTTTATATCCTCCACTAACACTCGCATTTATGCTTGGAACATATTTTTCATATTCCTTCATTTTTTCCTTATCCTTAGCAGCTTTATATGCCCCTGTTATCTTTGCCCCAAGGCTAAGAGAATACTCGCTGATGTTTCCATTATCGTCCCATTTCAGACCAAGCCCAATAGGGAAGCCAAGACTGACCTTTGATTTAGCCAACGATCCCAAAAAACTACTTGGACTTACAGTCTTACTTACTTTTCCTGTTACACCTGGGGTTATCGTTAACTTTACCTTTTCAACATTTTCAATGCCACTATCTTGCACAAATTGATTGGCTTGATGAATTTTCAGTGTTATATTCTTATCTGCTTCACTACCTGCGACAGGAATAGCTTTGTTATTCTCATTTATGGCTTGAGTACAGTACAAGATGACTGTCTCACCTCGGCCTGCTATTGCCTCAGAACCAGAAGTGGCTACACATAGCATAGAATATCCTTCAATATCAGAAGGTATTGATTCTATATATTTTGTCTGGTTGTTGTGATTATATCTGAAACGAAGTCTCACATTGTTCAATGGTTTCCCATTTTCGTTTAATAAACGATAATGATAGAGGATAACTGTTCCTGGCGTAACTTCTTTTGGCTCGACTTCTGCTGTAATATGTTTGACAACCACCGAAGCGACTTCGTCCGACGAAGCAGCATTAGAAACCATCACAGTGATAGGATTTGTAAATCCGTTAGCACTGACCACTTGTCTGGTAGAAGTATTTTGCGCTACCGAATATACCGCTATCGTATGCTGACCTGCAGTTGTAGGCTTCCAGTTTGCAGATATCGTTTTATATTGTTGTTTGGGCAGATTCTCTACTGAGCCAATGATAATGCCGTTATCGGTCAGTATGACGGTACCATACCAGTCGGAAGTTCCCGTATTTTGTACTTGTACACTAACCGTTGCCGTTTTACCGAGTTCAAGGGTTGACGTGGCCGAGATGGCTGTTTTCAAACTCAGCGAAGGATTAGCAGAGGGGTCAGGCTTGACCGTTATTGTCATGGGGTTCCATGAGCTATTGCTGGCATTCACAGAATTCAGTGCGCTTTCTCCGCTTGTCTGGTAATATAACACTAACGATTTTGATCCTGATGCCGTCGGGACATAATTGCAAGGCAGTTCCACGCCTGGATTGGGATTAGACGTTGTTTTACCTGAGATATACTTGTTTTCCCATTTCCCAATCACGCTACTTCCATCTTTAAGGTAGAAGGAGCCTTGCCAGTCAGACGTCCCATTATTCTGCACAAAGACACGGTAAACATTACTCTTGTTGACATAGAAAGTGCTCGTATTGGTGAAGCCTGTAACCTTTACTATAGACAGATTGGCCGGCGTGTTTTCCTTGAATGCTGTTTTGACAGCCGTAGGTATGCTGGCACTCCAATCACTATTCTGGTCTTTATTGCCATTTACAGCCTGAACCTGGAACTGATAAGAAGTGTTAGGAGACAAGCCGCTAAACTTCCAATAAGTCTGAGAAGTAGAGATACCACTATTCACATACTCCTTACCCACTTCCCTGATATTAATATTATATTTCGTTGCTCCGGAGACGGCACCCCATCTGGCAATGAAGCTGGAATAGGTGACATCGGTAGCACTGAAAGTGTTTTTATCCGGTGTTGCCAGTTTTGTTGTGTTCTCTGAGACCGTGACACTAATAGGGTTGTTGTAACTGCCTTTAGGAACGACGACACCGGCTCCAGCCCCACCTGTCTGGTAATAGAGCGTTAGAGTGTGACTGCCCGTAACGGTCGGCGTATAGGTGTCGGTCAGCGTGACGGTGCTTCCTGCGCTGATTGTCCTTGACCAGGAGAGCCAGTTGGTGCTTCCCGACTTCAAGTAGAAAGCTCCCGACCATGAAGAGGAACCAGTGTTCTTCACTTTTACCGTATAGGTGTACGACTGTCCCTTCGTCAGGGTTGTAGCGTTGAAGCCACCTGAACTGGCTAGAGTCAGGCTTACTGTTTGCGCAGGCTCTGAGACAGTAACACTGATTGGATTGCTGTAGCTGCCCTTAGATACCGCAGTACCTGCACCCGTTCCGCCAGTCTGGTAGTAGAGTGTCAGCGTATGGCTTCCCGTTTCAGTCGGCGTGTAGGTGCCTGACAGAGTGACGGTGCTACCAGCACTAATGGTCTTAGACCAGTCAAGCCATACGGTATTTCCGGATTTCAGGTAGAAAGCTCCCGACCATGAAGATGATCCCGTGTTCTTTACCTTCACAGTATAGGTATATGACTGTCCTTTCGTCATATTTGTCGCGTTGAAGCCGCCTGAACTGGCTAGAGTCAGGCTGGGCGCAGGCTCTGAGACGGTAACACTGATTGGATTGCTGTAGCTGCCTTTAGAAACCGCAGTACCTGCACCCGTTCCGCCAGTCTGGTAGTAGAGTGTCAGCGTGTGGCTTCCCGTTTCTGTCGGCGTGTAGGTGCCTGACAGAGTGACCGTGCTACCGGCACTAATGGTCTTAGACCAGTCTAGCCATACGGTATTTCCTGACTTTAGGTAGAATGCTCCCGACCATGATGATGACCCCGTATTCTTTACCTTCACCGTATAGGTGTATGACTGCCCTTTCGTCATATTAGTCGCGTTGAAGCCGCCTGAACTGGCTAGAGTCAGGCTGGGCGCAGGATCCGAGACTGTGACACTGATTGGATTGCTGTAATTGCCCTTTGGTACGGCAGTACCAGCTCCAGATCCGCCAGTCTGGTAATAAAGCGTCAGCGTGTGGCTTCCCGTTGTTGTAGGTGTGTATGTACCAGACAGGGTGACGATGCTACCGGCACTGATGGTCTTAGACCAGTCAAGCCAGTTAGTGCTTCCCGACTTCAGGTAGAAAGCTCCTGACCATGAAGATGAACCATTGTTCTTCACTTTCACCGTGTAGGTGTATGACTTTCCTTTTGTTAGGGTTGTCGTACCAAAACCTCCAGAACTAGCAATTGTTAGGTTGACGGTTGCTGTCGTTGAAGCAAAAAACTCATTACTAATAGAATTTGTCGAATTAGCCGAAGAAAACGGCAATAATGATAATAAAATAATCATTATCATTGTTGGGAACAAACACTTTTTCATATTATTTATTTTTTGTTTTACATATATTTCACTTTGTCATCTAGAATAACTACATACCCATCATATCTAGGTGTCTGCTAAAAAAGCCACCGAAGATGGCATCAATCCCATGAGGATGGTCAATAGGACTGCAAATGAAAATCTTTTCTTCATAATTATATCGTTTTTAATTATTACTTATTTCTTATTTGTTAGACGGCTTTTCAATGCTACCGTATAGCAACAAATGTGCAACACCTATGTAGTCTGCCGTATTAATCTTATTATCTCCATTTACATTGGCGGCTTTCTCGTTGAAATTTTCCGGTGCACGACCTAAAATATAATGTGCTATGGCAATATAGTCAGCCACAGTCAGTTTTCCATCACCATTGGCATCACCAAGCACATAGTCCCTGCCGTCAGGGCCTAAGCCTTCCTTAATCTCTTTGACATCCTTCCAATAGGCAGCAGCCTCGTATGCCGCCTTACTGCCTTTGGGCACATAGAGCGTAATTCCAGGTATGTCGTCAAGAGTATCTTCGTCTATCGCAATGGGTGTTTCCGACTTGAGGGTGATGTCCGTCAATTCCTGACATTTGTAGAATGTGCGATACCCCAGATAACTAAGAGTGGCTGGGAACGTGATAGCTTTGATGGCTGTGTTACCGAAGGTCATAGAGCCAACGTATGTGAGCGCACTCGGCAATGAGATATAGGCAAGGCTGCTACACCCCCTGAACATCATATTCTCCAGTCTGGTCACACCGTCGGGAATGACTATTTCCTTCAGACTTGTGCAAAGCTCAAAGACGCGAAGCCCAAAAGTGGTAAGGCTCTTTGGCAGCTTAACGTCTGTAAGGGATGAACACTCCTCGAAAGCCGCACCACCTATCGTTGTCACCCCTTCAGGGATGGCCACGGAAGTCAGATTGCTACAGCCCCTGAACGCATAGTTACCTATTTCCACCACATCAGCAGGAATCACCGTCGTCTTACACCCCACGACAAGCTTGTTGGTTGCCGTCTCGATGATGGCATTACAGCCACCACGGGAGTCGTAAACGGTATTGCCCTCTGCCACGATAATGGACTCCAGGTTCTTACACCCGTTGAAAGCAGTATTGTTAATCCTCGTTATCCCGGCTGGGATGACTATTGACTTCAACTTTTCACAACCCAGGAACAAAGATTGTAAAGCAGTCACACCCTCTGGTATGACAAACGCTTCAAGACTGGTACAACCCTCAAACGAACCGCCGTAGATTTTGGTAACACTGTTTGGAACGGATACTGAGACGAGGGAAATACAATCTTTGAAGGCATCGCTGCTGATGAGTGTCACGCCATCGGGAATAGAAATGGATGAAAGAAACGTACATCCTCTGAAGGCATTTTCTCCGATAGTGACAATACCGTCGGGTATAACGGTATTCTGACAACCTGTCACCACAGTGTTTTTCTTGATGTCAATTATAGCATTGCAATCATTACGGGAATCATAATTGGTGTTGTTCTGATCAACAGTGACAGACATCAATCGGCTACAATCAGAGAAAGGATTGATACCGACATGGTAGACCTTTTGAGGTATGGCAATGGACGACAGACTTGTGCAGCCACTGAAAGCACCGTCTTCCAATCTGGTAAGATTCTGTGGGAAAGTAATTGAAGACAGATTCACACAATCTTTGAAAGCATACAGACTGATGTGATTCAATTCGTTAGGAATGGCTATCGTCACCAATCCCGTACATCCGTTAAAGGCATTGGGCCCGATTTCATAGATCTTAGACGGTATCACCGTATTCATGCAACCAGTCACCAACGTACATTCGTCGGTATTGATAATGGCATTACAGTTCTGTCGAGAATCAAAAACTGTATTTGCCGCGTCAACGGTTATGGTGCGTAAATGGCTGCAACAAGAGAAAACGTTACGGTATAAGGACGTTACGTTTTGGGGGATATTGACAGAAGTCAATCCACAATTATAGAAAGCCTCATCTTCAATGGTTGTCAAAGACTCGGGGAAGTTGATTGACGCCAGATTCACACAGTTACCAAAAGCTTCCGTCCCTATCGTCGTGATGGTATTCGGCAATGTCACAGAGACTAGGTCGTCATAATCAACGAACGCTAGGTCGTCTATCGAAGTGACACTATAGCTGACGCCCTGATAGGTGACTGAAGCAGGAATCACAACCGTCCCATTATATCCCGGCTGCCAGCCTGCTCCCTGAGTTACCTGAGCATATTTGGTGCCATTTTCGTCAACGATATTATAACAAATACCATCGACTGCAAAATCGTAAGCATTAATTGAACTTGTAACTGTCAACAATGCCACTAATAATACGAAACGCTTCTTAAATAACAATCCTACCATAATAACTATATCATTATTAATGTTCAATCATTACGCACACACGCGAACCTTATTATATATAACGCTGCAAAAATACAAATAAATCCCGAAACGGCCAAGCGTTTCGGGATTAATTTAATATTAATAAGTTGTAAGGGCTATTCTGACGGAATCATTTTTATGAGGAGTACGAGGTCGGCGGCATCCACCTTGCTGTCAACGTTGAGGTTGGCATTAGCAAAGACGAAGGGGATTGGATCCCTACCCATGATGTAGTCGGCAACTGTCTTGATGTCTTTAGCATCAACTTCACCACTGCCGTCGGCATCGCCAAGGACAGAAGACAGAGGTGACAGGGAGAACACCCAACCTGTCCCATCGACTAACATTTTCACCCGTGAACCCTCTGAATAATAATAGAGATAGAAGAAATACTTCTCATCATAATTCAAATCAGGAACCGTGAGGACGACTTCCTTGGTTTCACAAGGCTGAATAGTGGTATTTGTAGACGTTTCTGCATAATAGGGATGAGTCTCTTGACCCTCAATATATTTATACATATATAGTTTTATCTGATTATCATAGATATTCGTGCCATTATTCGTTACCTGGGCTCTTACCCTCAACTTATTGCCAGACAATACACCATAATTCATATCAAACCCGTCAATCGACATCGTTCCCGACAAGGACTGGGGCTTGGGAGCCTCCACAGTGAGAGAGCCTTCCCAAATGACATTTTTTCCATCTTCGTCTGTCGAGATGCTAAGAGGTATTTCACCGATATACTCCGGGACAAAATGCAACATGACATTGCCTGTCTTTCCCGGCTCCACGGAACCACACACTAAAGTTGTCATCTCATTACCAAGCCATAGACAAATCAGCTCTTGGAAGGCATCACCATTATTCGTGAGGTTGACCGTCACTTCCACAGCCTTGCCCGCTTCTATTGAAGACGGAGAAAAGCTGACATTATTAACAATTATATCTGAACTTAAATAATCTTCATTGGCCTTGCTCAAGGTCAAAGTATTACCAGAAACAGTCGCCTTGATATAACTCACAGCCAAATAATATCTTATACCATTCGGCATCGACATCTCACACGGCACCCAAGTATCACTGCCTTGAGGCCTGTAAACCTGCCGCAGCATATAAGTACCATCGGCCCATCCTGCTCCAAGGTCAACCGTAGCAACATTCTGGCTCCAATTTCCATCTCCATCTGTCAAGGTTGTTGAGGCAGTACCATATACATCCACCAACGCGCCGTCCTGATATAAGCCCCAGGCATAGTCTAATGCATAATCCGGCCCTACTTCATTGTTCCCCAAATAACTATACTCCATGAAAATGATTCCTGAGAGACTGACGCCCGCAAAATTCTCAACTGCTGACGATCGGGTGTACGTCGTGACCCATGTTTCATCATCAGAAATCAGACTATATATATGAGGAGCTTCGACTTCACCTTCGACTGGTTTCATCAGTCCGATGATGGCATCCTGAATATATGAATAGCCGTCGGTATTGGTTCCGCCACCGCTGCCAAGCTCCTGTGGATTGGCCAGAGAGAGCACGAAGAAGCCGTCGCTGCCGCCACTCCATCCCCAGTTGAAATGGAACAAGCCATTGCCATCGTAACCGTCACAGATGAACTCATGACCTCCTGAAGCACTGCTGCCGCCATAGAGCACAGGGCGATTGTTGGCAAGTTCCTGATAAATCATGTCCTCCCATTCGGTCACACTATAAAACATGCGATAGACACTCCTGGCATTTTTGCTATAATTGAAATATGTAGCCATATCCCATGCGGAAACACCTGCCGATGAACCGCCATTCTTAGACAGGCCGTAGTTCATATTCACAGCCTGACCGCAATAGCGCATCAACTCAGCGACTGCATCAGCGCTTGCACCGGTCACATTCTTTGTATAGCTCAGAGCCATATCATTCCAATTAAAGTCAGTCCCCTCAAGCCCATGAAAAGAATGGTCTATTACAGGCTGCCAATTTGGGGCCTCTTCAGTTCCCACATTTTCATATCTGTATATTATATCATATGGATTAATAGCCTCACAGGAATTGGGCCACTGGTGATAATACATCACCTGTGCCATCGCTGTAGCGACACAGCCCGTAACACAGCGATTAGCCGAATTATAGCCTAGTTCATCGTAGTCCACATAATTGCCATCCGGGCACATCAGGTTATATGGTTCACCCTGATCCCATTTCGTCTGAATCAGAGGGGCTACTGCCGCCCTACTGGCACTTCGGGTTACACCCCTTGAACCGGCGGACTTGGTCTGATCCAGAGTTTTCATCTGCACCTCATAGCACTCCAACCAATACTTCAAGTTCTCTGGCATATTCTCCACTGAGATCTCTCCTTGATCGGAATAGCCCAGGATAGGCTCTGTGCGGTCATCACCAGAGACAACCACGAAACCTTTCTTGCCCTCGGCATTAAAGATGTAGAACGGTTCCTGATCCGTAGGACTACCTGCACGGGCAAAACTCTTGGCCTCGCCGAACTGCTTGCCAGGCATGAACTGTTTTGCTTTCTGCAGCGCCTGCTGCCGAGACACTTGTTCTGCATTCACAGCGACAGTCGCCATGAAAGCCAACAACAAAAAGAGTAATTTCTTCATATCCGTATTATTTAGTTATTGATTATTCAACATATGAGGGTACAAAGATACGAATAAGTGAGGACAAAACAAAATAAAAATAGATTTTTTTTATTTTTATTGTCGAACAAAAGTATCTTCGACACAGTCAAAGATACGAATAATTCCCGAAACGACCAAACGTTTCGGGAATTATTTGAAATTCGACCAAGATAACGCGTCAGAGATTCAGTTTGGAAATAAAGGCAGATGCCTCTGATTTGGCTGTTTCGTAATCTACATCAAAGCCATCAGTCAACCGTCTGGCAATCTCATCAATAACTGCACCAGCCTGCAAGGCTTCTAAGATGATGACACCCGTCTCATTCAAACGAAACACCTTCTTCACCTCGCCAGTTTCCAAGTCTTTTGCCTTCGCGACAAAAACGTCAGACATCTCAATAATGGTATAGTCATAATTAAGTTCCACAACTCTCTTGTTCTTTTTTTTCTTAAACATCTTTTTAATAGCAAATACCGTCTTACCGAATCGGGGTAATTTGACACCCTCTTTCTCAAAAGAACAACAGGGGTAACAATGACCACATGGGAATCCCCAAGTCGGGTGGGAACAAAACCAAACATGCTTTACAACCTTACCATATCCTTTTTGACGGAGAATATCTATTTCTTCTCTCTTGTTCTTGTGATACAAAGACTTCGGGAAACAGATGCCCCCAAAAATAGTCGTCGTATCCTGATTGGCCAATGCCTTGTCTATAACCAATACATTATAATTAGGATCAGAATGAGGTTTCAAAAGTGTTTCATCTATTGTCTTAGCTACCGAGCCATTGGGTGAGAACTGGAGTCCCATTTCCATCTCTAAGTGATGTTGATTTACATATTTCGCAAGAACATAATATTGCCAACTCTTCCCTCTCATTAAACGAAACCAAGAATCAAATGTGTTGGTATCACGAGCTATTTCCTTTTCATCAACAATGATAGGATCAAGCAATTCAGCCTTTGTTCTTTTGTCTTTTCGAAGTAGATTTGAAATTCTATCAATAGCCTTTAATTCATAATTCACTGATTTCTTCACATTTATGACAATATAATATGGTTGAATTGTACATTGGCATTGAGACAATTCTACAATTCGGAAAGTACTATCTAAACCTCCTGTCCAAAAAACATTAATATGTCTACCTTCGTTTGCCATAACTCTAATTAATTGTGAATAACTACAATCTTTAATAATTCAGTGTACAAAGATAAAGGCATTTTTCGATATAGCCAAACGTTTTTGGTAGTATTTTAATAGAAAAATACAATTAGCAATTTGGATGTTCAAATAAAAATATATAATTTTGCAGCCAAAACAAACACAATATGCAAATTATCTATCAGACTGTCAAACCCTTCGATAAGCTTCTAAAACCTCAGAAGGTTAAAAATGGAGAGAAATATCGGCCGATGTATTATGTGGTGGAACAACTCGTGGAAGAAGGACTGCTGCTCTATCACACGATGACAAAGGCTTTGTTGCTACTCACCCCTGAAGAGGCTGATATATATAAGACAAACCCTGAAGACCTTCCACAACTAATTGAGTTGTGGTTCTTGGTGCCAGAGTCGCACGACGACCGTCTACTAAGCAGGCAGATAAGAGACGTGGCCAGAATGCTTGAGAAAAAGCCAGGCACAATCACACACTATACTATTATGACTACCACCGACTGTAATGCACGTTGCTTCTATTGTTTTGAAATGGGACAACCACGTATCCCCATGAGCGAAGATACGGCTCGACGCACAGTTGAGTATATTATTCAGCATTGTAAAGGGGAAAAGGTTACCATTATGTGGTACGGTGGTGACCCTCTCTACAACAAAGGCATCATCACATTTATGTGTCATTTGCTGACAGAGGCAGGAGTTGATTACAAATCGAAGATGATTAGCAATGGTTATCTGTTTGATGATGATGTTGTAGCTGAGGCCATCAGACTGTGGCGGCTAAAGCGCGTACAAATCACCCTCGACGGCACAGAAGAAGTTTACAACCGCTTCAAGGCATATATATATAAAGGTGTAAACGCTTACCGCCGTGTTATTGGTAATATACATCGGTTACAGGAGGCCGGAATAAAGGTATCCATCAGGTTAAACATTGACATGCACAATGCCGATGATTTGAGGGAACTGGCAGGAGAACTGATTAAAGAATTTCCAAATCCAAATGGAATCTCAGTTTATGTGCATCAACTTTTTGAAGAAGAGAAAGGAAGAGCCGCCATCCATGATGAGCAGAAACGTAAGATCGTATTTGAAAAAATGATGGAAATACGCAGGATTCTGATTGAAGGAGGATTCTGCAGGATGGTCAAACTCAGAAGGAAAATAAGAACAAATAATTGCATGGCCGACAACGATTCCTGTATAACCATTACTCCCAATGGCAACATAGGGAAATGTGACCACTATACACATGATTATTTTGTCAGTCATATTGACAGCGAGGAATGGGATGAAGAGATGCTACAAAGCTTCCGCGAAACAAATGACGAGATAGAAGCCTGTGCTACCTGTTTCGACTATCCCAACTGTTTCATACTCAAGAGATGTCAAGCTACCCATCATTGTTTTCCTGAAGTATGTGAGGAAAACTTGGACAGAATTAAACATGAGATGACAATAGCTTATTCCAACTTAAAAAAATACAATACGGATGAAAATGAAGAAAAAGATTGAAATATTACCATTGTCGGACTACTATGTAGTGGCAGTTAAAGACAAGGACACCTCTGAGTTGCTAGAAACATTTACCCTCAACGAAAGCGGTGCAGATATGCTTAAACTTTTCTGTCAGGATAAAGACGAAGATGAGGTGACCGCAGAAATAGCCACTTTATATGAGACCTCTATAGAAGTCATCAAGCCTGACGTTTATAAGTTTATAAATCATTTAAGAGACAAAGGGATAATAAAATGACAAACTATAAAACAAAAAAACCAATGCAAGCATTGGTTTTTTTGTAAACATGCGGTTTAAGCTTCTTCTGATTCGGGTGGGCATGTTGTAATTGGTTCTTCAACACTAGATGTTGTGGACTCATCCAAAACAACGGGCTCGTCCATCTCCAATTCTTCCATTTCCGGAGCAAAATACTTCTTTTTCATTTCTCAATTATTTTAAACGTTTAAAAATATTTATCTTCTTCAGCCTGCAAATATAGTTTTGCGCTGCAAATTTAAGCATAAATCCCGAAATGACAAAACATTTCGGGATTTATTTTAGTATTTAGCATGATTTTTTATTACTTAACCACGACTTTCTTGCCATTCTTGATGTACAAGCCCTTCTTGGTCGGAGTGTCGATACGCTGTCCACTCAGGTTATACCATACGTCATCAGACATGGTCTCATCAAATGAGCGAATACTAGTGGTATTGTCACTACCTCCTTCAAGACTACCACAGATAGGTATAATTAAAGTCTCTGCTTCTGTTTCACCACAGACAATACTTCCATCAGAGATTCCACGTGAAGATGCAGGTAAATAAGATGTCAAAATCTGAAGATAACTCTTATGCGCACCTACAGACCTTGAGGCGCTAAATGTAGAGAATCCTGTCGTAGCCACATAGAGATTTGTGTATTCACCATCTGTTGGATTAATCGTAATAGACGCGTCTGAATTGTTGCCAACCATCATGTTCTCGTATACAGCCTGAGCAGCAGAAGACTTAATTGTGTATTCTCCCTTTGGACCCAATATGTATACAGGTGTTCCTGCGGGAACTTTCTTTATTGATGTTATAACAACATTTCCATTATTATAACCCATTGCAATATATGGTTTAATAGCTGTCTGGTCGCTGAAATCCAAGTCAACATCTGCACATAGTGACGTTCTCTTACCATCACCTATCTTCAGAGGTGACCAATCTGCGCCTGCTTTGGCCTCAGGCAGAGCTTTTGCACGGACATAAGCCTTATGAGCACCTACAGACTTCGTCTCACTAAAGGTCTGGAATCCTGATGTTGTAAAGCGAAGGAACTGATCAGTGCCTTCAGGAGTTACATTGATAGAAGCATCCGTGTTATTTCCTATCAGGAGATTCTTATAATAAAGACCTGTTATTTTTGCCCCAGGAATGTTATGAGTTCCTTTAGTGCCTTTTACAACTATAGGAGTACCTGCAGGCACTTTTTTAACGCGAGTCATCATGACATTATTGCCTACAATACCTGTTACCACATACGCCAGCTCTTCCCTATCAGTAAAGTCAAGGCCCGAGTTACCAACATAAGTTGTCATCTCGTTGTCTGATGTAATTTTAATGGAAGCACCCAAAGAGACAGCACTTGAACCATTTTCCACTTCTGTGGAATTGCCATTAGGATCAACCAATATGATTGCCTCTGTCTCAGCCTCACCTTCTTCTGCATTAGCAGCAGCAGCCAAGGTCACATTAAAAGTGGTACCAGCATCAAAGGTGGCATTTTTCTCATCATAAGACAAGAAACGCCATGTGTTAGTTGATGCATCGACTTGATTCTTCTCAAATTTCCGGTCACCGGACTCTGTCCCGAAGGCTGACACGCTGATACCTGTAGGCAATTTTACATCAAACTGGAATGCCGTGGTGTTGGCTTTATTAATCACAACCTCCATGGTGCCACTACTTCCATAAATGGCAGCAGGTTTTACAACTAAATCCGCATCTGCGAAAGCAAATGTGCTGCAGAGGGATGTCATCACACAAATAAATAGTTTTTTCATATTCTTTGGATTTATAATTTAGTCATTAAATACTATGTATACACTTTATGGCTGCAAATTTAAACAAAAATCCCGAAACTTCCAAATGTTTCGGGATTTTTTTTATTAAAAAATATAAAAAAGAAGGCGTGCTATCATTTCTCTCACTTAATCACGACTTTGAGCAAATGCTCGAGCTCGTTCACGCTTCACTTAATCACGACCTTGACCCCATTCTTAATATAAATACCCTTGCTGGGATTGTCGACACGCTGGCCATTCAGGTTATACCAAGCGTTATCGTCATCAGAAGCCTGTGACCTATATACTGACTTGATAGCTGTCGGCAGGTTGGAAACGGAGCCGTTTTTAAGATTGAGGAGCAACACCTCAGACTCCTTCAACGACATCTTGATTTCGTCAGAACCGGCTCTGGTGGCAGATGCCAGATAGGATGTCGGGACGGGCAGATAACATGATCCGGCAGGGAACGCAGGGTTGTCGGCGCTAAGCGGTCCGAACACTCCGTTGCTGAGGATACAGTTGGTGAAGCCATCCTCTGTAGTCTTCTTGACATCAGTATCCTTTTTAGCATCACCTCGCAACATATTAATATAGGTATAGAACATGGAAGATTTTACGGAAGGAACCTTATATTTTTGACCTGCCGTGCCGATCAGAAGGAGCGGCATACCATTAGAGGTATTCGTCACACGGGTCAACATAATGTTCTTGTCCGCATCAACGCCTGTCACCGTATAGGCTTTCAGGCCTTCTACATTCGTAAAATCGAGGCCCATCTGACTTACATAATCCTGCACACCATGCTCGTTCATAGTGAATTCCAATTCACTTCCTGAAACGGAGCTCGCACCACTGGGCAACTGGAGATAACAGTTGCCAGCTGGGTAAGTGCTGGTCGTCAGATAATTAAACACACCTTTCTCCAATTGCATATTAGTATATGAGGGATCCACATCAACATCCGTCTTCGCATTGCCCTTCAGGTAATTGGCAGGATAGTAGGTGTGGGATGTGGTTATGGGAACCGTAAACTCCTTATCACCCGTGCCGATCAGCAAGACAGGTGTACCGGCAGGGACATCTTCCACCTTTGTCAGACAGATGACACTTTCGTCCATTTCCATGAGGTCTTTGGGCCAATAGTAACCAGTGGCTATATAGGCCTTCAGACCATCCACATTACTGAAGTCAAGATCTTTCCCACTCACCAGCGTTGACTTGCCAGAGGCACTGATCTTGATGATCACTTCATTCTTTACTATAACGGCAGCCTTAGCCCCCTCAGTTTCAGCAGTCTCTTCCTCTGGTGTCACCCACAGAACCGCTTCGGTTGCAGCCTTCAACTCTCCTGTTTTTACATCGTCAGAGGCTGTCAACGTGATGCTGGCGATAGTGCCGGCACCAGTAAACGCCGCATTGCGTCGAGAGAAGACAATGAAGATGTAGGTATTATCTTTCTCCTGGCTGACAACCAACTCATGGTCTGTGGCAACAGCCTTGTTGAGAGAAGCTTTCAGACTCTTTCCGTTGTCCGAGGGAGCGATGCTGATGCCTTCAGGCAAAGAGAGCTTAAACTGGAGAGCCGTATACTCCTTCGAAGGGTTGTTGAGTGCGACCTCCATCTGAGCTGTACCGCCAGGGAACATGGTGACATCTTTCACCACAACCTCGTCCTTCTGAGCAAAGGCGATAGCGCTGCAGAGGGATGCCAACACACAAACAAATAGTTTTTTCATTTCATTAAAGTCTTATTAGAGTTTATTCAATATTCAAGACATCCACAATGTCAGCGGCGTTAATCTTGTAGTCACCGTTACGGTCGGCATTGTGGAAGATAAAGTCATCTCTCTTCATAATGTAATCAACATACACGCTGATGTCAGTTTTTTCAATCGGGGCTGTGGAGCACCTGACGGAATAAACAATGCCATGGGCCGTTCCGCGCTTACCTATTCTGGTGCCAGAACGACTTGAAGAAGGCGATTTGTCCACTAAGTATATATATACATAGGTGTCCTTACTGACATTATATGGTACGCTCAGCGTCTGACGGTTAGTGTAGACAAACTCTACGGGGGCTGCATCGCCAATCCTCACATGGTAGGCATAATTGGATTCTGTCAGGGCTTCCAGTTCAAAAAAGCCCTTTCCCCGGGCAACCATCATTGTGATTCCACCAGAAAAGTCAATGGCATAACCTGGATCGCCTGGATGATAATTATGATTTTTGACTCTATTGTGCAGATTTTCTACAGCAGCATCCGTGAAAGGCGTTCCCATATAGATAGCACCACCGTCTTCATTCTCAATTCCATCGCCACCACTTTCATTCAAGGTAAAGAGAATACCTTTATAGGAATAGTTAGACAAAACAGCGTTTTTCAGATCCTCATAATTGAAAGTCACAGAAGTGTCATAGAAGATTGGATAAACAGAATCATCTATGTAGATGATGACTTTTTTCAGGTTCAAAACACTTGCATCCGCTCCAACAGCTTTAAACTTCAAAGATAATGTTTCTGACTGCACGCCGAATGATAGTGAGAGTCTATATGAACCTGTCTTACTATTATAATTATTAACAGTCAGTACTTCCGGATTATTATTTCCAGCAGACACCTCGATAGTCAGATTAGGATCCTCACTACAAATGACATCGATGTTCTTTATTGTTCCTGAGAATCTTTGTGAAGTAGTTAAGGTCAGCGAGTTCTCGGCTACACCACCAGCAGGGATGGAGAAGGAAAGGACATGTTTATCAGCGTTATATTTGAGGTCGTTAACGGTTCCATTAATGGCATAAGTCCATATAAGGAAATTGTTTGCATTTTTGATTTGACCTTCCGATGGGGTAGCAAATTCAATCTCATATTCACCAGCTTGTCCAGACAAAGAACACACCAACATAGGCACCGCTAACAGCAGCGCCTTCCAAGGTTTTGAAAAACGTTTCATCATCCCCTACTCTATCTTAATGTGGTCTCGCCTGCTGTATTCTTAGTGGACTTGGCCTGCTGAAGTTCAGCCTGCAACTGGCCGTTCACCTGCTGCAAATCTTGCACCTGCTTCAGAAGAGCTTCCTTCACCTGATTCAGAGTCTGTTTCTCCTCCTCCAGTTTATCGAAGGCCAACAAGGCTTTCTCATAACCTTGGCCTACGCTGTTAAACTGTTTCTCCAGTCGTTGGTAGTCGTCGAACAGGCGCTGCTGCTCATCGAGCCTGCGCTGATAGTCTCTCAGAAGATCGGCAGATTCCTCTGACTGTTTCTTCGTCACTCTAAGCTGGTAAGCGTATGCGATGGCCAACAAGACCACCAGCACACCTAAAATAATACTCAGTACCATAAGTCTACCCTTTCTTCCTTTCAATTTTCATAAACTGTGGGAAACCTGTCATTTCCAGCACCTCATATATGCTGGGATTCACATTGATCATCCTGACTTCACCCTTGTAAGGCACCAGCGTCCGCATGGCCTTCTGAATCACACGCAGACCGGAGCTGGCCATATAGGTCAGGTCGTCGCAATCGAGCACCAGCGTCATGCCACCTTCTGTCAGCAGCGGTAACAATTCACTCTCAAACTTAGCCGCCACCGAAGTGTCGATGCGGCTGTCGGTCTTGAAGATGGTCATGCCATCCTTTTTCGTAATCTCTGACATAGTTACTATATTTTAAGATGATTATAATTGTTTATTGTTGTTTACCACGAATCCGCAAACAGAGCATAGTCAGGTCATCACTCTGTTCGGCACCACCAACATGCTCATGGACGTCGGCCAGAAGCCTGTTGATAGTCTGTTCTGCACTCTCATAGGCCTGATTCTGCATCTGACTGAGCAGACGGTCGTCACCATACTGATCATGATTGGCATTCTCAGCCTCATTCAGTCCGTCGCTATAGATGAAGAACGGCTTCATACTGATATCCTCGATGGTCTCGCCGACATATTTGAGTCCAGGCCAGAACCCGAGCGGGGCATTGGGTTTCATCTTCAGGAAGTGTGCCGTACCATCGGTTTCCTTGATGACCGGGGGATTATGACCGGCATTACAAAAGTCGAGATGACCAGTCTTGAGATCGGCCACACCAATGAACATAGTGACGAACATACTGTTCTCATTATTCTCCGACAGTACGTCGTTCATCCGGGTAGCAATCTCGGCAGGCGGTAACTGCTGCTTGGAGGCCACACGGAAAAGGTTGACGGCTACCGCCATGAAGAGGGATGCAGGCACACCCTTGCCGCTGACATCGCCTAGACAGAAATAGAGTTTCTCATCGAGCACGAAGTAGTCGTAAAGATCTCCGCCGACAGCCTTAGCTGGTGTGATAGAGGCAAAGAGATCGATATCGTCGCGGTCAGGGAATGGCGGGAACACCCGAGGCACCATACCCATCTGGATGTCACGGGCAATGCGGAGCTCACTCTCGATACGTTCCTTCGCCGTGGTGGTCTCCTCCAACTGGTCGTAGGCCGTCAGCAACTGGCTATGGGCAGTCTCCAGTTCAGAGTGAGCCTCCTCCAACTTCACGTGGGCGGCTTTCAATCGCTTGGCCGCGATATAGCGGAAGACGATGAAGATGAGGAGTGCTGCGATGATGATGCTGACGATGATGAGGATATTGCGGTTGCGTTCCTCCTGTTGCTGCAGTTTCAAGTGTTCATTGTCGAAACGGGCATTCATCTCCGTCAGCTGCTGTTTGACTTCGTTGGAGTTAATGGAGTCGTTGATGGCATACATCTCATAATAAAGCCGAGCAGCCTCTTGATAACGTCCCAAACCCTCTAAAATCTCAGCCCGTTGCTTTCGCGTCCGAATCATCACTGACTTGTCATCGGAGTTCATCGCCAACTGAACACTCTGGTCATTAAGAGCCAAAGCCTCCCGATAGTCTTTCTTACGTATCAGCAGATCGGCCGTATAATAGAGCCACATTCTGTCAAGAAAAACATCAGCACCAGCCGATTTCCCCTTCATCTCATCCAGCATCATCTGGGCCTTTTCCAATTGGCCCTGTCCTAAGGCTGCCTGGGCACAGGCCATATAATAATAGCCCCAACGGCTATCGGCCTCGCCAACGCTGTCGTCAAGTCTTCTCTTATAATAATCTGTCAGAAATGTCTTCCATCTGACTGTCAGCTGTTCTAACTCTGCATATCTGTTCTGGGTGGTCAATTCGTCGGAATAATAAGAGAACACATCTGACAGTTGCATGGGAAGCGGTCTCACCTGCATCAACAGATCTATGCTCATCGCGTAGGTATTGGCAGCCTCCTCAGGGTTATACATATTAGAGTAGACATTACCCAGAACATAATATGCCATACCCATACCAAACTTATCCTGTCGCATCTTGGCATCATCAAACATCAAATTGGCTTCCTTCAGAGCCTCACTGGTTTTTCCTGCAAAGTTATAGGTATTTACCAATAGCGTCCACGACTCATAATAATTCTTCCACGATTTGTTGACCTTCAGGAAATCAAGCACACCAGGTGTCTGCTGATAAATCGAATCACTCAAATCATTGTTATAGAAGAATATGAGCTTCATGACCTTGGCATCGCCGGCTTTCCCAAAATTCCTCTGCCGTTCTGTTTCTGCAATCAGATCATTGATACATCGCAACTGATAAGAAGGATCATTGCCTTCCAGACTCAAACGGTATAGTCTGTCGTAAGCAGCCAATAACCTTTCGCCTTGAAAATGGGGAATCTTCTTCCTGATCTCCGCAGCCTCATCAGCGTAGATGTCAAGGGCGGAAATCAGCATGATTATGGTTATGGCGAGTCGTGAGAGTCTCATAAGCTGTCACCAAATCTATATAATTTGGCTGCAAATATAAACATAATTCCCGAAACGACCAAGCGTTTCGGGAATTATTTTATCATGAGGGGCTTTGTCTGTCTTTCAGACAAAGGCCGAAAGGTTCAATTCATCAGAAGAACAGGTAGCGATTATCGACCACATTGGCCTTCTGGTAAAGCTCCTGCATATAACGGCCTGCAGCCTGCTGGGCACGCTGAGCGAGCGTCTGTTCGGCAGCCTGCTCGTCGAATTTGACACCCTCACGGGCAGCCTTCTTCAGCACCTTGAAGAGGAAGGCACCACCATTACCCTTGACGAGGGCCTTGCTGAAGTCACCCTGCTTGAGGGCAGAGACTGCACCAGCAAGAGCGGGCTCACTGGAACCTGTGGCCTGAACGAACACAGGAGCCGAGAATGTGATCTGCTTCACAGAGTCGATACGGGCACCCTTGGCCTGAGCGGCAGCGATGTCAGCCACACCAGCCAGCTTCTGCTTGATCTGCTCAAACTTCTTGTCGCGGAGAACCTCCTGCTTCACCATATCCTTGACAGCATCAAGAGCACGATAGCCAACCGGATGAATCTTGGTAAGGGCGACAACCATCAGATGGTCGTTGCTACCACACTCATAAAGCGGGCTGACCTGATTCTCTTTGGCGTCGAATATCCACTTCATAGCCTCACGGGTGGCACGAACACCAGCCACGTTGTGCTCGGAGTTGTACATATCCTGACGCTCCTGAACCTTATAGCCGAACTGAGCGGCATTCTTCTCCAAATCCTCGATGGTCTTGTTCTCACTCACATACTGGCTGAACTTATTGTAAGCCTCTGAGTATGTAGCCTTTGAGAAATCGATGGTATGCTTGACGACAGCCACATCATACTTGTCGACCATCGCCTTGCGGGCCGTCACCTGAAGAACAATGTTGCCCTGAGAGAACTCAAGGTTCTTCACGTCGTTGACGGCGAGGGTATTGATGCTGTTGAGATAGTTCTTCGACTCCTCGTCCATCGTGTTGGAGTTCTCATACATAGCAGAGGTGAGCCACTGCTTCTGACCAGTCTGGCCATACTTCTGAGCCAGTTCGTCGAAATCAGCTCCACCCTTCAGAGCCGTATAGATACTATCAGCCGTCTTGCGGGCCTCGTCGAGAGTAGCACCACCAACCTGAATCTGACGATATTCAATACTGTCGGGCATCTGAACCTTTGAAAGGAGCTTCACCACATTGAGAGTGTTGTCGCCCTTGGTCTCGAAGGGAGCTGAGGTCTGACCTACAGACATTGAGTCGATCTTGGCGGCGATGTCAGAGGGATAGGCACGCTTTGTTGCTGCGATGCCAGTATAAGGGAACTGTGACTGGGCCTTACGAACCACCTCAGCGGGATTGGCACCACTCTGAAGCTTTTCGGAAGCTTCCTTCATCGTAACCATCAAAGCCTGACGGTCTGCGGCAGAAGCAACGACCTGGAAGTCTACATACTTGATGTCACGTGTCTCAATGGTCTGCTTGAACATCTCCTTCTCCTCGTCGTACTTAGCCTTCAGGTCTGACTCGCTAACCTGTACATCGTTGTCATTGATCGAATTGTAAGCGATAGAAGCCAGCTGGATATCGGACTCCTGATTCTGAGCCTCGAAAGACATCTTGGCTGAGACGGGATTCGACAACAGGCTGTTGGCGATGAGAGCCTGGAACTTCTGAGCCAGTGTCTGTGTGCGGAGCTGCTTCTCGATGAACTGCCAGAACTGGTAGATCTTCTGATACGACTCAGCCACCTGCGGGTTAGAAGCGTTCTTCTTATAGTCTGCCAGGAACTTGGTGAGCATGGTCACATCGAAACGACCAGTCTCCTGATTCACGAACGGAGAACGGAGAAGCATGGGATTGGTACCCTCCTTCATCATGTTCTGCAGTTCCTGATCGGTGACGGTCAGACCAATTTCCTTAGCCTCGTTGGCGATGATCTGCTCGTTGACGAAAGAGTTCCACACCTCGTCCTTCAGACTGTTGAGCTGATCCTCAGACAGGTTGTCGACACCCTGCGTCATCTTCAGTACCTCCTGGTATTCATCCACCAGGGCCTGATATTCCTGTACATTGATTTTGTTACCTAACACTTCGCCGATCTGCTGACGCTGCTGGTTCTTGGTTGCTTCACAAGAACGGAAAGCTTCTTCAGCAATAAAGGCGAAAAGGCCGAGACCGATGATAATCACAAGGGCCACGCCTCTTTTTCTGATTTTTCCTAATGCTGCCATAATAATATTTTTGATTTATTTTTTTACGATTTACAATTTGGGGTGCAAAATTACGACTTTTCTTTGAAACAGCGAAATTTTTTCTAATGAAATTTCCTATTTCATCACCTTTAGCCGCACAAGTTCTATCTTTGTCGCTGAATTTTTGACTATTTTGAACTCAAAGGACCCGATTCTGACGATCTCATTCAATTTGGGGAACGACTGATACTCATGCAGGATGAGTCCACCCAGCGTCATATACTCATCACTCTCCGGCAGATCGAGGTCGAACATCTCGTTGATCTTACCAATCTCCAGTCGGGCCGAGAGGATGTACTCATGATCGGAAAGCTGTTTGGCCACATGGGTGGAGTTATCGTGTTCGTCCTCAATTTCTCCCGTTATCTCCTCCACGATATCCTCCAGAGAAACCAGTCCGCTGGTGCCGCCGAACTCATCGACGACGATGGCCAGGGAGCGTTTCTGCTGCATGAGCTGTTTCATCAGACGAGAGGCCAGCATAGTCTCTGGCACGAAACTGATCTCACGGACCTTCGGTTTCTGATCCGTATGGAACATGTCGCTGGAGTGTATATAGCCGATGATGTGGTCGATATCTTCGTGGTAGACGATAATCTTGCTGTGCCCACTCTCGATGAAGGTCTGCTTGAGTTCATCGATAGTTGCAGTGTCCTCGACAGCATCCATCTCGGTACGGGGCACCATACAGTCACGCACCTTCGTCTCAGAGAAGTCGAGGGCGTTCTGGAAGATCTTCACCTCCTCGCCAATCTGGTCTTCATCGGCGGCATTATCGATGCTGGTCTGTACGAGGTAGTCGAGGTCGACCTTCGTAAACTCGCGCTCATCTGTCTCTCTCGTCATACGGATACCTACCAGCCGGAGCAGACCTTTCGAGAGCAAGGTGGCCAGACGGGAAATCGGATAGAGAACAATGTAACAGACATAAGCCGGGATCGCAAAAACCGTCAGCATCGTGTTGGGTGTATTCTTGAAAATCGTCTTCGGCAGGAACTCGCCTGTAAACAGCACGACCAGCGTAGACAAAAGAGTATCGGCTGTTACCCGGATGCCGTCGCTGAAGGGTTGGAAGAGTGTCGTATCGAATATCTTGGCAAAGAGAATACCATAGATGACCAGCGCGATGTTATTACCCACCAACATCGTCGACACAAAGTTGTGTGGATGCTGATAGAACACGCTGATAGCCCTTTGCGACAAGCCGTTCTTCTCACGGTCCATCTCTGCCAAGAGACGATTGCTCGACACAAAGGCGATCTCCATTCCTGAGAAAAAAGCTGAGAACAGCATCGCCACCAGTAATCCTATGATCAGTTCAGTCATCAGTTCCTTTTCGCATGTTTCTGGGTTTTCGGACGCATCACAGGTTCCGGAGCCTTCACGGTATCGGCAGCCGACTTCTGCTCCTGAGGTTTCTCCTCCTCGCCAGTCATATCCTCACGTTCAAACGAACCCTTAGAGTTGCTGACGGTATAGTGTGTCATCTGTTCATCGCTCAGGAAATAGGTACCTTCCATCGATCGTTCGGGAGTCGTCACCTTGGAGAACACATTCGAATAAAGCTCATGCTTCATACCGTCCCAATAGAGTTCTTCACTCTGATAGATCAGTCCGTTGACATTCCGGATACGGACGCGTCCCCGGAGATGCCACAGCTTCAGCTGGTCGAAATACCAGGCGGTATCTGCCTGGACATAAGCCTGGACGTGGAACTTCTCGTCGAACTGTTCAAAGAACACGCCTTTCTCAAAAGTCCAGCGTGAGGGTTGTCTGACGGTATTGACATCCCACCGCTCAGTGACAATCCGGTATTTGATGACACCCGAGTCGCTGATCAACGTATTCACACCATAGGAAACCATCATTGAGACAGAATCGCGATCATAGATAGGTGGCGCCGTATGCTCCGCAGGCTCAGTACACGACAGGAGGAACATCAACTGACAGACAACCCATAGTGGCAGA
>JAEETC010000232.1 GCA_016286585.1 Prevotella sp.
AATTTGCTGAGACCATTACTAAATACGGTGCCGTGATGATCGACAACTCCAGCGCCTTCCGTATGGATGATGATGTGCCCCTTGTCGTACCTGAGTGCAATGCCGAGGATGCCCTGAACCGTCCCCGCGGCATC
The DNA here is from genome assembly GCA_016286585.1 of Prevotella sp. Classification (GTDB taxonomy): domain Bacteria; phylum Bacteroidota; class Bacteroidia; order Bacteroidales; family Bacteroidaceae; genus Prevotella. Next base: position 135 of record JAEETC010000232.1, read on the forward strand.
ATTGCCAACCCCAATTGTACCACGATTATGATGGTTGTTGTGCTCCAGCCATTAGAGAAGATCTCTCACATCAAGCGCATCCACGTCGCTAGCTATCAGAGTGCCTCTGGAGCAGGTGCTGCCGCTATGGCTGAGCTCCAGCAGCAGTACAAGGAGATGGTAGAAGAGGGTGAGGTGAAGACCATCAAGAAGTTCGCCCACCAGTTGGCTTACAACGTGATTCCCCAGATCGACGTGTTCCAGCCCAACGGCTACACGAAGGAGGAGATGAAGATGTACAATGAGACCCGCAAGATCATGCATACCGACGCCAAGTGCTCGGCAATGTGTGTCCGTGTCAGTTCGCTGCGCAGCCATTCCGAGAGTGTATGGATTGAGACAGAGAGGCCCATCAGCGTCGAGGAGGCTCAACAGGCCATTGCCGCTGCTCCTGGCTGTACGCTGAAGGACGATCCTGCTACCCTGACCTATCCTATGCCGCTGGAGACTGCCGGCAAAGACGATGTCTATGTTGGCCGTATCCGCAAGGACCTTAGCGACGACTGTGGTCTGACGTTCTGGCTCTCTGGCGACCAGATCCGCAAGGGTGCTGCCCTCAATGCCGTTCAGATAGCAGAGTACCTTGTGAAAGTTGGCAATGTCAAGTAAAACAATTATCAGGGCAGTCTTTCTGACTGCCCTTATTCTTCTCTCAGCCTGCGGAAGTGGTGATGACGACGGCCGCCGTCTGGGTGAATTGATTGTAGGCACCTGGCAGCGTGGTTGGGGTGAAGGTGACGTCGTCTTTGAAGGCGAGACGGAACTGACGCCAGAGAACTTCACCTACGACAAGTTTGAGTTCCACGATGACGGCAGCTACAACGGTATGGTGCGCAAGGGCACCTTCATCGCATACGACACAAGGGGCCAGATTATTTTCGAAGGCCGTTATCAGTGCGACAACCACAACCTGAAACTGGAGCCTTCCACCATCGAGGGGGCTATCTTGGCACAGGTAGTATCGTTTACCGACGATACTATCTGTCTGAAATACACCTTTGAGGAAGTTGACATCTCAGTCTCCCTCATCATCCGAAAACTCTAACCTTTCTCCTTATTCCTCCTCATCCACGTCTGCCTCATGGTAGATATAGTCGAGCGTCACCTGACTATAGGCCGAGAAGTACCCGAGACATCCGCCCGTGAAGTTCGCAATGGGGTTGGTTCCCGTATTGTTCATAATCTGCATGGAATAGAGGTAGTCGTATGCCCGTTTATCGATGGTTCGTAACTCGATGTGGAGAAAGTCGCCTTCCCTTAGCATATCCTTGTCGTTACTACCTTCACTGGCAATAGAGAACAACTGCTGCTGTTCCTTATTCGGATTCGAGTCATCACGCTTCACCGCCCAACGGTAACCGATATTGTTACGGTATATGTGCATGAAGTACCAGTTGTCCTGGTTGGGAATGTCCTGGAACAACAATTCGCCCACCAGGAAGCGCTGGCCCATGATGTCTTTCCAGATGAAATGGAACTTATTGATGGAAGGCCTCCGCTGCATGACGGATGATGACGTGTAATGATGACCGTCTATCTCCACGTCTATCTCATACGTCACCCCTGCCTTCCCTGTGGCAAACGATTGGTAGAGGCCTTTATTCCTATACGAGAGACTGGTCTCGCTGCCGTCACTGCCAGTCACCTTGATATGGGCATTTGCCACGTCGCTCGTCGTATTGTTGTTGTCCATATCCTGTGTCTGACTGACTCGGGCCTTCATGCCATCGTCCGACACAGAGGCCTCCACCACATATATCGGGTCCACACTGCGATAGTCGATGTCTATCTCCTTCTCACAGGATATTATGACGAGGAAAGAGGAAAGAGAAAGGAGGAAGGAGAATACTCTGCGGCAGAAGTAATCTCTTTCCACTTTCCACTTTCCACTTTCCACTAAAACTTTCCTCATTCCACTTTCCACTAAAAATGAATATTAAACGCCACTGACGGCACGATGCCGAACAGCGAGTATTGTTTGGCACTTGTTCGGGCTCCGTCTTCACTGTCCTCAAAGTTGATCAGGTAGGGGTTATACCTATTATATATATTATAGATGCCGAACACCCACTCTTTCTCCACCTTCCGCTTTTCACCCGTCTCTTTGCGCTTTCCACTTGACCATACGGCACTCACATCCAGACGGTGATAGTCGGGCGCCCTGTAGCCATTGCGCTCGGCATAGTAATACGTCCAGTTGTCAATAATCTGATACTTCCCGCTGGGCGCCGTAAAGGCCTGACCGCTGTTAAACACCCAAGCAGCGTTGAATGTCCAGCGCTTGTTCAGCCGGAACGTTCCCACGATATTGATATCATGCCGACGGTCGTTATTGGCGTCATACCAGCGACCACCGTTGATACCGTCGATACGCGTCCTCGACCACGACAGCGTATAGGCCAGCCATCCTGTCAGTCTGCCAGTGTTCTTGCGCAAGCATAGCTCCACACCGTAACTTTTTCCATCGCCAGCCAACGTCAACCGCTCAATCTCTATCTCACTACTGAACGATTTGCCGTCACGATAGTCCAGCACGTTCTGGATTTTCCTGTAATAAGCCTCAAGGCTGAGGTCATAGTCCTGTTCAGCCGTCATGACATAGAATCCCCCACTCCACTGGTCGGCGATCTCCGGCTCCACAATGTTACTGCTCATGGTGTAGCGGTCGAAGGGTGTCGATGTGCTCTGGTTTCTGAGTGCGTGCAGGTTCTGCGACGTTCTCGCATAGCCCAGTTTGATGGAATGGCGTGCAGACAGTTTATAATTCACAGAGAGTCGAGGCTCCAGGGTCAGATGGGTCTTGACGATCTCGTTCTTGCCATAGTTGTAGTACCACCCGATATCCCCGTTATCCTCTATGTCGTAGTAGAGCGAGCCGCCAAGTGGCGAGAAGGCGTTCAGCCTCAGTCCCGCAGAAGCCTCCAGATGGTCGCCGAAACGGTATGTACCGTTCACCCAGACCGTATTCTCCCAGGCACGCCGCTGCTCATTATTATACTTGTTGAGCACTTGCCACTCGGCTGATTTCACGTTGTAGAGCGATGTCTGCAATCCTGCTTTCAGAAGGAGTGGACACGATGAAGGACTGATGGAGAAATCCTGTCGCAGGCTCATCTGACGGATATGTCCCTTGTACCAGAGGTTGAACTTGAGGAAGTCCACGCCGTTGTCTGTCAGATAGTTGCTATAGAACACCGTGGTCTGCGCGTAAGAATCACCGTTGAAATGGTGCAGCCACTTCAGATTGGCCGTCATGTTATTCCAGCGGATATCGGTCATCTTCTTCACAGCCGTCTTGTCGTGACTGGTGAAAAACGTCAGGAACAGCTGATCGCGCCTCCCCATCGTCCAGTCCAGTTTCGCGTTCACATCAAAGAAATAGAGGGTGTTGTCCTTGAAGTCTTTAGAGGCTTTCAGGAACATGTCCATATAGGTGCGCCGTGCCGTCAGCAGAAACGACATCTTGTCCTTCACGAGCGGTCCTTCGATCGAGCCTTTGGCCGATAACAGTCCTACGCTTGCAGCCCCATGCCACCGGCTCTTGTCGCCTGTCCGCCCGGAGATGTCGAGCACAGCCGACGAGGCACCGCCATACTGAGCCGGCAACAGTCCCTTGTAGAGCGTGGCTGAAGCCAGGGCATCGTCGTTGAAGGCAGAGAACAGTCCCGCCAGATGCCCCACATTATAGACAGGTGCCATATCGAAGAGTACTTGGTTCTGTGCCGACGTTCCTCCCCTCACCTGAAAACTGCTGGAGGCATCGCTCTCAGCCTTCACGCCAGGCAACAGCTGTATGCTGCGCATGATGTCCGCCTCACCAAACAGCTGTGGGGCCGACGTGAGGTCTTCCAGCTGGAGCACCTCGGCACCTGTCTGAACGTTTTGCAGACGCTGAC
>JAEETC010000052.1 GCA_016286585.1 Prevotella sp.
CGGTTTCCCGTTGGCAGAGGAGATGAACGGCGTCGGCTCTGTGACCCCTGCCGTATCGCTGCCCGCTGTGACCCCTTGGCGCACCATCACCCTCGGCGAGACGCTGAAGCCCATCGTGGAGACCACCATCGCCAACGACCTCGTACAGCCGAAATACAAGGCTTCGAAGGACTATACCTATGGCAAGGGTTCCTGGTCGTGGATCATCGGTATGGACCCCAGCTGTAACTTCGACGAGCAGAAACGCTATATCGACTTCTCGGCTGCCATGGGCTATCGTTCGGTGCTCGTGGATGCCCTTTGGGATACGCAGATTGGCTATGAGAAGATGGAAGAACTGGCCCGTTACGGTCGGGAGAAGGGCGTGGGCCTGTTCCTCTGGTATAACTCGAACGGTAACTGGAACGATGCCCCACAAGGACCTCGTGGTAAGATGGACAAGTCGGGTCCCCGCCGTCAGGAGATGGCTTGGATGCAGAAGAACGGCATCCTGGGTATCAAGGTGGACTTCTTCGGCGGTGACAAGCAGCCGATGATGCAGCTCTATGAGGATATCCTCACCGATGCCAACGACTTCGGACTGCAGGTGATCTTCCATGGTTGTACGCTGCCCAGGGGTTGGGAACGTATGTATCCAAACTTCGTGGCAGCCGAGGCCGTGTTGGCTTCAGAGAACCTGCACTTCGGACAGGGGGCCTGCGATGCTGAGGCGATGAATGCCTGTATCCATCCCTTCATCCGTAACACCGTCGGTGCCATGGACTTCGGAGGCTCTACCCTCAACAAACATTACAATGTAGACAATCAGCATGGTACCACCCGTAAGACGAGTGATGTGTTCGCCTTGGCCACGGCCGTACTCTTCCAGAGCAGTGTGCAGCACTTCGCTCTGGCTCCCAATAATCTGACGGATGCTCCGGACTGGGCTGTGCAGTTCATGAAGGATGTTCCCACCCTTTGGGATGAGACTCGCTTCATTGATGGCTATCCCGGCAAGTATTGCATCATGGCCCGTCGGAGTGGCAGCAAGTGGTATGTGGTCGGAGTGACCTCGGATGGTACCCCGATGAAATATGAGAAAGGAAAGCTGAGGGTAGGGAAGAAGAGCCTGTTCGGCCTTGACGAGTTCTTTGTCAAGGGCAGCAAGCCCACCATCTATACCGATGTCGATGCCATCGTGATGGTGGGCGATGCTTAGGCTTCGGTCTGACGCCCGTAGAGGAATACCACTAAGAAGCAGACGAACGGTAGTATAAACGAGAAGTTCGTGGCGGGGAAATCACCCAATACTGTGCCGCGGTCGATAATCATGGCCTGAAGGGGAGGCAGTACTGAGCCGCCGAGAATGGCCATGATGAGGCCTGCTGCACCAAACTTCGCATCGTCGCCGAGACCGTCGAGCGCGATACCGTAGATGGTGGGGAACATCAGGGACATACAGCCGCTGACACCCACGAGACAATAGAGCCCCATTCGGTTCTGGAAGATAATCACGCCTAGCGTCAGGATCATGGCTATTACGGCGAAGGCTGCCAGCAGGCGGGCCGGCTTTACCCAGCGCATCAGCCAGGTGGCGATGAAACGGGAACAGATGAACAGCATCATCGCGAAGATGTTGAACTGTTGCGACAGCACCTCAGCAGCCTGTTCCTCCATACCCTCGGCCATGAAAACCCGTGTGCCATACTGGATGATGAAGGTCCAGCACATGATCTGGGCTCCCACATAGAAGAACTGTGCCACCACACCCTCACGGTATCGCTTCAGCGTGAAGAGGCGGCGGAGGGTGGCCTGGAGATGCAAGTCGTGGCTCTGGTCGCCATTCTTCGGCATCTTTGTGAACAGGATGATGAGAAACATCACGATGATCACTAGTCCGATGGCGAGGTAAGGCGAGATGAGCACGTCGAGGTCGGCATTCTTTATCGCCTCAAATTCCGTGTCGTTCAGCAGGGTGCGCTCGGCACTGCTCATCGGATTCAGACGGGCTTGGATGAAGTTCATTGCCACGAACATGCCGATGATCGAGCCACAGGGGTTGAAGCACTGTGCGAGGTTCAGTCGGCGGGTGGCTGTTTCGGGCGCTCCCATCGAGAGGATGTAGGGATTGCAGGAGGTCTCGAGGAACGACAATCCGCAGGTCATGATGAAATAGGCAACCAGAAAACAGCCGTAGAGTCCGATGCTCTTCGATGGGAAGAACAGCAGGGCGCCGGCGGCATAGAGCCCGAGGCCCATGAGTACGCCAGCCTTGTAACTGTACTTGCGGATGAAGATGGCAGCCGGCAGAGCCATGCAGAAATAGCCGCCGTAGAAGGCCATCTGGACCAAAGCCCCATCTGTAACGCTCATGCGGAAGATCTTCGAGAAGGCCTTCACCATCGGGTTCGTGATATCGTTGGCAAAGCCCCACAGGGCGAAGCAAAACGTCACGAGGATAAACGGAATCAGGTAGGAATTCTTTTTCATATTAGAACTTCACTAAAATTCTGAATACCTTTCCTGGATTATCAGCCCACTGCTGCATGGCCTCCGGTGCCTCTTCGGGTGTCACCTCACGACTGATGAGACGGTCGATGGGGCAGGTGCCACGCTCCAAGTAGTGGATGACGGCACGGAAGTCGCTGGGCTGGGCATTGCGGGAACCGCGGATGTCGAGCTCTTTCTGCACGAAGTATTTCGTCTGGAACGACACTTCGGTCTTGGCGTAGCCGATGCAGATGACGCGTCCCGTGAAGGCCACCTCGTCGACGGCCATCTGATAGGTTGCGCTGCTGCCTACGGCTTCGATGACCACATCGGGGCCGAAGCCGGAGGTCATCTCCAGCAGACGGGCATGCACATCGTCGGTTTTCGTGTTGATGGTGTAGCTAGCGCCCATCCCACGGGCCAGAGCCAGTTTTTCGTCGTCGATGTCGGCTGCCACCACCGTGGCACCGCGCTGTGCACTGCGCACGATGGCTCCCATGCCTACCATACCACAGCCAATCACCAGTACTACGTCGATATCCGTCACCTGAGCACGACTCACTGCATGGAAACCCACGCTCATCGGCTCTATCAGGGCACAGGTGCGGGGTGTGAGCAGTCCGGCGGGGATCACTTTCTCCCAAGGCAACACGAGATACTCCCGCATGGCACCATTTCGCTGCACGCCTAACGTCTCGTTATGCTGGCAGGCATTGACACGCGAGTTGCGGCACGAGGCACACTTGCCACAGTTGGTATAGGGGTTACACGTGACGACCATGCCTGGCTTCAGACCCTCAGGTACGTTACTGCCCACCTTCTCAATGACCGCCCCGATCTCATGGCCTGGTATCACGGGCATCTTCACCATCGGATTCCTGCCCAGCCAGGTGCTGAGGTCGGAACCGCAAAAACCGACATACTGCAAACGCAGGAGCACCTCGTCGGCATGCAACTCCTGTTCGGGAATACTCACGATCTGCATCTGGCGCAGACCAGAAATCTGTATTGCTTTCATCTTATTCGGACATATTTTTAATGTAAGGTAATTTTTTCAGAGTCCCAAAGCCGTAGAAACGGCGGGCATTATCACCTAAAAAGAGACGTTTCTCGTTATCCGTCAACTCAGGCGACTTGGTGATGAAGTCGTATGACATGCGATAAGTGATGGCAGTGATGGTTCGCGGATAGTCGCTGCCCCACATGAGTTTCTCCATGCCCACCAGTCCGGCAGCCTCGCGAATGGCACGCACGGCACTGGGGAAGGGGTAGAACTCGGAATTGTAGAGCCAGGTGATGCCACCCGTCTCGATCATGACGTTCTCGTGCCGGGCCAGCAATACTTGTTTGCGCCAGCTTTCAACGTCCCAGCAGGGTGTCTGTGGAGGATTGGCCATACACAGGTGGCCGAGGGCAATCTTCAGTCGCGGACACTCGCTGATCACCTCTTCCATCTCCTCTATCTGGCGGATGCCGTCGGCCAGGGTGATGGAGAGCAGGGCACCGCGCTGTTCCATCAGCCGGAACATCCGCATCATCTCCTCGCTGTTCAGAGGGCGCCCTAACAATCGGTGGGCGGGGATGGCCAGGCCCTTGAAGCCTTGATCCAACAGCGACTCGGCCTGGGCGTAGAACCCGTCTTTCAGATAGTCGGCCATGCCGAAACAGAAAAAACGGTCAGAATGCTGGCGCGATACCTTTGACAGATAATCGTTTTGCAGACCGTCGATGAACTCCTGTACGACAACGGCAGCCGATACCTGTGCATAGTCCATGTTCGACAAGAATACCTCTGCAGAATTCTGGCCGTCAATCATAAATGGGGGTATCATTTGCACCTCCTCGCCCAAGAATATGGAGCGTCCGTTCTTCAGCGAGCGGATGGGCTTGCCGTCCCAACTTGTGTCTTGCTTCAGCCACAGGTGACTATGGGCATCGATGATAAAATATGGGTCCGTCATGAGTGAATAATTAGTTTGATGGGTGCAAAGTTACTAAAAATAATTATTATTGCGTTGTTTTTCGGAATTTTTTACATGGTTTTCAGAAATTGTTTGTATATTTGCCGCTGCTATGGGTAGACTTTCAAAACTAATCAACAGAACCTTGTCTTTCAGACTGACGCTGAGGGTGATTTTTGCCTTGGCGATTTTGCTGATTGCGGCTCTGCTGGTGATGTTCTGGTTTTCGCGCAAGGCCGTCAAGGAGGAGACTTTGCAGGATGCTGGACAGACTTTGGAGGCTACGGTAGAGCAGATCGACAATATCCTGCTGAGTGTGGAACAGGCGGCAGGCAATGTCTATTGGAAGATGATGCCCTATGTTGATGATCCGGAAAAGTTAGAGAAATATACCCGCCAGCTCCGCGAGACCAATCCCTATATCACCGGTTGTGACATCGTCTGGAATACTGACACGACAGAGGCTATAGGCTGGACAGACCCCAAAACAAGGGGGGAGGCCATCACCTCATATCAATTGCCATTATTCAAGGGACGACGGAAAGTGGCTACGATGGTGGTGGGCGTGTCGCAGGCGCTGTTGTCGAAAATCGTGCTTGAGGCCAAGCCGTCGCCTCATTCCTTCTGTACGCTGCTGAGGAAAGACGGGTCGGTGATCATTCATCCCGACAGCACGGTGCTGAACAAGAACCTGCTGGTGCTTGCAAGGGATGACGACCAATCTATGCGGGAGACGGCACGGTCGATGCTCAGTGGGGGCACGGGATATCATAAGGTGAGGCTGGACGGGGAGGACTACTATGCGTTCTATAAACCCTTTGAGCGTGCCAATGTACCAGGGCGCGACATGATGAAACTGGGATGGAGCGCTGCCGTCGTACTTCCTGAGGATGATATCTTCGGCGATTATATCCAACTGCATTATGTCGTGCTTGTCATTGCTGTTGTCGGACTGTTGCTGCTGCTCGTTTCATGCTATCTCTTCATCCACCGTCAGCTTCTGCCGCTGAGGCTGCTTGAGAGGTCGGCGCATCGTATAGCAGAAGGCTACTACAACGAACCTATCCCTGACAGTCGGCAGCAGGACGAGGTGGGACGGCTGCAGCGACACTTCCAGAAGATGCAGCAGTCGCTCTCTACCCGTATGGCTGAGATGCAGCAGTTGTCGGACACCCTCAAGCAGCGAGGCGAGGAACTGCAGGCTACCTACGAGCAAGCTCAGGCAGCTAACCTTATGAAGACAAATTTCCTGTATAATATGTCGGATCAGATGATGGCGCCTGTGGGCGGCATCTTCAAGAGTGTCAAGACGATCAGTGACCATCCTGACAAATTGACGGAGGAAGAGACCAGTCTCTTGGTGAATGAGATACAAAAACAGGGTGGAAAGGTCACAGCCCTGCTCAATCAGTTGATCAAAGACTCGGAAAAGATCATGGACAAATGATAATGGATAATTAGAGATGCGTAATATTGTCAGATATATCCGCCAGTCGCTTTCCAGAAAGCTCAGTCTCGGCATCCTGTTGATGGCTGCGCCTATCTTCATGCTGGCAATAGGCATTCTCTTCATCCAGTCGAGATACCAGGTGAAACAGGAAGCGACGAAGCATGCCAGCAGCGTGCTCAACACCACGATGCAGGGCATACGTCAGTACATGAATGTCGTGGAGACGGCAACCGATGTCAATGACTGGGAAATCACAGAATACATGAACCCCGACTCTATTCTGGCCCTGTCACGATATATTGTCATGCTCAATCCTAATATCGACGGCTGTTCCATCAGTGCCGAGCCGAACGTATTCTCGAAATATGGCAGGTATTTCTCGGCTTACACCGTCAGGAAGAATGACACCGTCAAGACCGTTGTGGAAGAACCGTATGAATACTTCGACAGGAAATGGTATAAGAAGCCCCGTGAGCTGGGGAAGCCGTGCTGGGTGATTTATTTCGATGACCAGGACCTGGATCTCATTATCGAAGGCATGCTGGCCTCTTACTCAAAGCCCATCTATAATGCCGACAAACAATTCGTAGGTGTCATCTCCACCGATCTCTCGCTGCTTCGACTCTCGAAGCTCATCGCGGCGGAGAAACCCTATACCGACTCTTATTATATGATGGTTGGTGATGAGGGACGTTATTACCTGCATCCCGATACGGCGCTGCTGTTTAAAAAGACCATCTTCAGTGATGTCGACCCACAGCGGAATCCGGACATCGTAGCACTGGGTCATGAGATGACCACAGGCAAGCAAGGCAGCATGAGCGTCATGATCAATGGTGAACGCTGTCTGGTATGCTATCAGCCTGTACCTGGAGCACCTTGCAGCCTGGCACTTGTCTGTCCGGAACGGAGTGTGCTACAGAGTTATAACCGACTGGGCTTTATCATCACTCCTCTCATCATCATCGGTCTGCTGATGATCCTTGTCTTCAGCAGTGTCACCGTCGCTCATGCTATCCTGCCGCTTTACAAGTTGACGGGCAAACTGCAGCGTATTGCCGACGGACATTACGATGAGCGGATTTCCACCACCCATTACAAGGATGTCGTGGGGCGTATGCAGAATAGCTTTGCCATGATGCAGGACTCGTTGTTCCATCATGTGAAAGATATCGAGCAGATGAATGCTGAGGCTGCTCGCCGTAATGAGGAGTTGGTGCATACCAGTGAACTGGCCAAGGAGTCTGACAGACAGAAATCGCTGTTCATCCAGAATGTGTCCCACCAGATCCGTACACCGCTGAATATCATCATGGGCTTTGCGCATGTATTGAAGGAGAGTAAAGGCTGCCTTCCGGAGGAAGAGACGAAAGGCATCACCGACATGATGTGGCACAATGCCCAGATGCTTAACCGGATGGTCATGATGCTCTTTGACAGTTCTGTAAGAGGGACTACCGAGGAACTCTATGCGAACAGGGATGAAGAGGTGTCGTGTAATGAGGTGGCCCATGAGAGCATGGCTTACGTCCTGAGGCATTTCCCGGAACTGGTGATCAAGTATGCCACCGACTTGCCTGACGACTTCTGCATCAACACCAACCGCCACTATCTGGTGCTCAGTGTGTGTGAGCTGCTCTTCAATGCCGCTAAGTATTCCGACGGGCAGAATGTGTGTCTGCAGGTCAGCGAGATGGGGTCGATGGTGCGCTTCATCGTTCAGGATACGGGTCCCGGCATTGCGGAGGAAGACATTGCCCGATTGTTTGAGATGTTCACCAAGGTCAATGATATCTCCGAGGGCTTGGGGCTGGGTCTCGCACTCAGCAGGCGCCATATCCAGAATCTCGGCGGCGACCTCTTCCTCGACACCATCTACCAAGACGGCTGCCGATTTATCATCGAACTTCCTAAAGTGAGATAATCAGGATCTTACGAGTTCTTCCACCTGACGAACATCTGATCGCCGATGATGGCTTGTACTTCGCTCACAAGCTGTTCGTCCAACGGCTCGTTCACATAGTTGATATTCTTTAGCACATTCTCGGGGTTGGCACTGCTGAACAGCGTCGTGGCAATCCGGGGATTCAAACTTGTGGAGAACTGGATGGCCAGTTTCTCGATGGGATAGCCTTTCTCCTGACAATAGGCCGCGGCCTTGGCACAGGCATTCTTCAGGTCTCTGCTGGCGGGATGCCACAGCGGAGCTCCCCGCTGCGAGAGCAGACCCATAGATAAAGGTGAGGCGTTGATGACACCCACACCCTGCTGTTCGAAGAAACCGAGATAATCGGCCAGTAGCGTGTCGTTCAGCGAGTAGTGGCAGAAGTTCAGGATGCTCTCCACTGTTCCCTCTTCGCAATGCTCGATGACCCACTTCAGGTTCTCTGGCTGCAGGTCGGTGATGCCCACATGGCCCACCACACCTTTCCGTTTCAGTTCGACGAGGGCAGGCAGGGTCTCGTCGCAGATCTTCTGCAGACCACCCTCCATGCCGGCCTGGAACTCGATGTCGTGGACGTTGATCAGGTCGATATAGTCCACGTTCAGGCGCTCCATGCTCTCATACACACTCTCTGTGGCCCGCTTGGCGCTGTAGTCCCAAGTGTTCACACCGTCTTTCCCGTATCGTCCCACTTTTGTGGAGAGGAAATATTTGTCACGGGGAATCTCCTTCAGGGCCTTTCCCAGAACGGTCTCTGCCTTCAGATGACCGTAATAGGGCGACACGTCGATAAAGTTGATGCCGTTGTCCACGGCCACATGGACGGCACGGATGCCCTCCTCCTCACGGATGCCGTGGAACACACCACCCAGCGACGAAGCGCCCAGGCTTAGGTTCGACACCAGCATGCCAGTCTTGCCAATTTCGTTGTATACCATATTATAATTATATAAACTGTTGCAAAGGTAGACATATTTTTGGATAAAGTGTAAGAATCTGTCATTCTTTCCTCGCAAATTGATACAAATCGCAAATAAATAGATACAATCTGTGGCCTGAGTCTCGGGATTATTGGCTAACTTTGCACCGGAAATCAATCCTAAATCATTAAAGAGCATGTTTCGCAGGACATTATGGTTATTAACAGCCTGTCTGACGACTGTCGCAGGCCTGGCGCAGGACGTGAAAGTTGAGTTCTTCACGCCGAGTATCGTACACATCGTGAAGGGACAGCCCACGAAGAGTCTGGTGGTTACCGCCAAGCCAGAGCAGGTGGAGGTCACCCGACAGGGTAATACCTGGAAAAGTAGCGAACTTATCGTCAAACTTGATCCAGACATGATGAGTTTTACATTCTACACCGCCGGCGGTCGTGTGCTTCTGCGTGAAGAGGGATGGAGTACCATCCGACTGAACATAAATGACTTCAAGGTGAGTCAGACATTCCGGCTCGACAAGGATGAGGCCATCTACGGTCTTGGCACCATCCAGAACGGTAAGATGAACCGTCGTGGGGAGCATAAGCGCATGGAACAATCGAACCTCGAAGACTTCCAGAACGTCCTCCAGAGCATCAAGGGGTGGGGCCTCTACTGGGATAACTATTCACCCACACAGTTCGACGATGATACCAACGGTATGACCTTCACCTCTGAGGCAGGCGGGGGTGTCGACTATTACTTCATGTATGGTGGCTCTGCCGACGGTGTGATTGCCCAGATGCGTCACCTTTCCGGCGATGTGCCTATGTTCCCGCTCTGGACCTATGGCTTCTGGCAGTCGAAGGAGCGCTACAAGACCGCTGCAGAGACGGAGAGTATTGTGGATCAGTACCGTGAACTGCAGGTGCCCCTCGACGGCATCATCCAGGACTGGCAGTACTGGGGCTCGAACTACCTGTGGAACGCGATGGATTTCCTCTCTGAGGACTTCGCCACCGGTCCGCAGCTCATCAAGAATGTCCATCAGAAGCACGCCCACTTTATGATCTCCATCTGGGCGAGCTTCGGTCCGCAGACGCAGCAGTTCCGCGAACTGAATGAAAAAGGTCTGCTGCTGCCCATCGAGACGTGGCCGCAGAGTGGTATCTCGCACATCTGGCCGCCCGTTATGAAGTATCCATCGGGTGTGAAGGTCTATGATGCCTTTAGTCCTGTGGCTCGCGATATCTACTGGAAATATCTGAAGAAGCTCTTCGACTATGGCACCGATGCCTGGTGGATGGACTCGACCGATCCCGACTTCTTCAATCCCCGTGAGAGCGACTACGCCCATCCCGTCACGGGTGGCACCTGGCGCTCCCTCCGCAATGCCTTCCCCCTCGAAACCGTCCGTGGTGTCTACCAGTCACAGCGTAAAGAGTATTCTCTCACCTCTCACCCCTCACCTCTCACCTCTAAACGCGTCTTCATCATGACCCGCTCTGCCTTCGCCGGCCAGCAGCATTACGGCTCGAACATGTGGAGTGGCGACGTGAACTCATCGTGGGACATGCTCCGCAAGCAGGTGCCTGCCGGACTGAGTTTCTCGCTGACGGGCAATCCCAATTTCAATACCGACATCGGCGGTTTCTTCTGTAATGCCTACAATACCTGTGGTTCGGGTTCGGCACCCAGAAACCCACAGTTCCAGGAACTCTATGTGCGCTGGATGCAGTACGGTCTCTTCTGTCCTGTTTTCCGCAGTCACGGTGCCGACGCCCCGCGTGAGATCTGGCAGTTCGGTCAGAAGGGCGAACCTGTCTACGATGCCATCGAGCAGCAGATCCGCCTGCGCTACCGTCTTATTCCTTATTTATATAGTACGGCTTGGCAGGTGACGTCTGCCAACGAGAGCTATCTCCGTCCGCTGTTCAGTGATTTCGCCAAGGATCGCCGTGTGTGGGATATCGCCGATGAGTTCATGTTCGGTCGCAGCATCCTCGCAGCCCCCATCCTCGATCCTCAGTACACGGAAGAGAAGGTCATCCGTACGAACGCCATGACTGGCTGGGACAGGGAGTTGACAGTTGACAGTTTGCAGTCGACAGTTGATTTCACTGAGAATAAGTCTGCCGTGAAATATCTGCCGAAGGGTGCTACCTGGTATGACTTCTGGACGAACCAGAAATATAAGGGCGGACAGACTGTTACCCTCGTGACCACGCTCGACCGTGTGCCGATGTTCGTGCGTGCTGGCAGTATCCTGCCCCTTGGTCCTGAGATGCAGTATGTCGGTGAGAAGGCTTGGGACAACCTCGAACTGCGCCTCTATCCTGGTGCCGACGGCAACTTCACCCTCTATGAGGATGAGGGTGACAACTACAACTACGAGCGTGGTGTCTACAGCACCATCACGTTCCTCTGGAACGACCGCAGCCGTACCCTCACCATCGGTCAGCGTCAGGGCGAATATCCCGGTATGCTGACATCCCGCCAGTTCACCGTCATCCTTCCCGACGGCACATCGAAAACAGTCACCTACGATGGCTCCGCTCAGACCATCCAACTATAATAATTCTCAAATTCTTGATATAAATACTATCGTTATGAACAGAAATTCATTCTTGAGGATCCTGGTATTCTCTTTCTTCTTTCCACTTTCCTCTTCGGCCCTTGCTGAAGACTACGAGACCCTCAACACCCCACCCATCCAGAACCCCATGCTTTGGGCCGATGTGCCTGATCCTGACGTGATCCGCGTGGGCGACACTTTCTACCTCGTCTCTACCACCATGCACCTCATGCCAGGCGCTCCCGTTATGGCCTCGAAGGACCTGAAGAACTGGGAGACCGTGGGCTACATCTTCGACCGTCTTACCGACTCGCCGAAGTACGACCTGCAACAGGGAACCGCCTATGGCCGAGGCCAGTGGGCCACTTCGCTGAAATACCATAATGGCCGTTTCTATGCTCTCCTCGCACCCAACGAACAGGGCGCTATGGGCGACACTTATATTTTCTCCGCCGAGAAGGCCGAAGGTCCCTGGGAACTGGTATCCCGCATGCGCCACTTCCACGACTGTTCGCTGTTCTTCGATGATGATGGTCGTGTCTATGTCATCTATGGCACGGGTGAGCTGATGGAACTCAAACCCGATCTCTCTGACGTCATCGAGGGTACCTATATGCGTATCTTCCAGCGCGAGGAAGACGAGAAAGGCCTTCTCGAAGGTAGCCGCGTCATCAAGAAAGACGGCAAGTACTACCTCCTCATGATCTCCCACGTCTATGCCCCTGGCAAGCACCGTCGTGAAGTGTGTTATCGTGCCGACGACATCCATGGTCCCTACGAGAAGCAGGTGATCCTTGAGAGTGAGTTCGGCGGCTTCAGCTATGAGGCGCAGGGTACCATCGTCGACAGTCCCTCGGGCGACTGGTACGGCATCATCTTCCAGGACCGTGGTGGCGTGGGTCGTGTGCTCACCGTCATGCCCTGCCGCTGGATCAATGGCTGGCCGATGCTTGGCGACGAGAACGGTAAGGTGCCCGATACCGTGCGCCCCTTCGTCAGCGGACAGCCCGAGACCGCTATTGTCAAGGCCGATGATTTCGCCGAGTCGAAACTTGGTCTCCATTGGCAGTGGAACCATAACCCCATCGATGCCGCCTGGAGTCTCACGGAACGTCCGGGATTTCTCCGTCTGAAGACCAACCGCGTGGTCAACACCCTCTACCTCGCCCCCAACACACTCACCCAGCGCATGGAGGGCCCCACTTGCAGCGGCTCTATCCTCATCGACTGTGCGAAGATGAAGGATGGCGACTGTGCCGGTCTGGCCGCCTTCAACAGCGACACGGGCGCCCTCGTCATCAAGAAGAAGGGCAAGAAACTCTTCCTCCAGATGGTGGAGATGACCTGCCAACTCTCCGACCGCGACAAGGAAGTGACCAGTTTCGAAGAGAAAGTCATCGAAGAAATCCCTCTTAATTCCTCAAAGATCTGGCTCCGCATCGATGCCGACTTTCGTCCCGGTCAGGGTGCGCGTCGCTTTGGCGGGGCTGACTGCGCCAACTTCTCTTATAGCCTCGACGGTGAGCAGTGGACAAAGATCGGAACCGAGAACTATCGCCTCGGATTCGACTGGCGCCGATTCTTCATGGGCACCAAGTTCGGCATCTTCTGTTATGCCACGAAAAAAGCAGGCGGTTTTGTCGATATTGATGAATTCTGCTTTGAAAAAGGCTCGAAATAAGTTGCGATAAGTTAAACTTTTATAAATAAAGGCACTTTTTTACTCAAAAGCGTGCAAGTTACACAATATTTTAGTAACTTTGCACGCTTTTTCAGAGTAACAAGAGATTTATGAGGCAATTAAAGATTCAAAAGAGCATTACCAACCGTTCGAGTGAGGCACTTGACAAATACCTCGTCGAGATCGGTCGTCAGCCCCTTGTCACCATCGAGGAGGAGATTGAACTGGCACAGGCCATCCGTAAGGGAGGTCGTGAGGGTGAGCGTGCGAAGGAGCGTCTGGTGACTGCCAACCTCCGTTTCGTCGTTTCTGTGGCCAAACAGTACCAGCATCAGGGCCTGACACTCACCGACCTCATCGATGAGGGTAACATCGGACTGGTAAAGGCCGCTGAAAAGTTTGATGAGACACGAGGTTTCAAGTTTATCTCCTATGCCGTATGGTGGATTCGCCAGAGCATCCTGCAGGCCATCGCTGAGCAGAGCCGTATCGTGCGCCTGCCGCTGAACCAGAGCGGAGCCCTGAGCAAGATTAATCAGGAGATCAACCGTTTCGAGCAGATCCATCAGCGCCGTCCGTCTGTGACCGAGTTGGCAGAACTCACACAGATCGATGAGGCCAAGATCGAACAGACTGCCAAGGCCGACAGCCACCACATGAGTATCGACGCGCCCTTCGGCGAGGACGATGACAACTCGATGGCCGACCTTCTGAGCTCCGGCGACGACTCCCGCACCGATAAGCAGGTGGACTATGAGTCGCTCACTAACGATCTGGAGAGTGTGCTGCGTTCGGTGCTCAAGGACCGTGAGCTGAAGATTGTCCGTGAGTGCTTCGGCATCGGCTGTCAGGAGCGCGGCCTCGAAGAGATTGGTGCTGAGATGGGACTCACCCGAGAGCGTGTCCGTCAGATTCGTGAGAAGAGCATCACCAAGCTCCACGACAGTGGTCATGCCCGCATCCTGATGAAATACTTGGGATAACATCAAGTAACAAATCATAAAATCCCGATAGTTCGCGTGACTATCGGGATTTTTTTTAGTAGGGTAAATACGACGTATCTTTTTTCCTGTTACCGTTCTTTCAAGAAGCGTTTCAACAGGAAGGTGAGGAAATAGGGGAAAGTGTAAAATTGCCCGTTCCATCCGATGTTTTTGTAACCGAGTTTAATGCCGTATTTCACGTCGGGATAGGAATCCCACTTTATGAGATTGTTCAGCGAGGCGGTGGCGTTGTCTTTGGCTTTGACTTCAACCGGTACCAACGAATTGGCATCGCGAACAAAGAAGTCCATTTCAAGGGCAGGATTCTCTCGCTTATAGAAATACAGCTGCTCGTAGCCCGACTTACGTAGCATCTCACCGACAACATTCTCATAGATGGCGCCCTTGTAGGTGCCAAAGTTCTTGTTGGCACGCAGATCCTCCTGCGCTTCCTCATCGAGCGAAGCGATAAGCAGGCCCGTATCGTGATAGTACAACTTGTAATAATCTGAATCGTAATTGCCTTTCAACGGCAACTCTACATTGTTCAGACAGTAACAAACATTGATGACACCAGCCTCCTTCAGCCAGTCGACAGCCCCTACATATTCTCTATTTCGGGCGCCTTTGGCAATCTTTGTGATCTGGTATTTCTTATTATCCTTTGCCAGGAAGGTGGAGATATGACTATAAACGGCTAGCAGCTTTGACTTGTCTGTTTGCTTAGCGTATTTCGTGATGTCCTCCTCGTAGTCTTTCAGCAGTTGCCGTTGCAATTCCAAAGTACCTCCGAAGTGGCCGTTGTCGATATACATCTTTACCACCTCCGGCATTCCACCGAGGCTCATATAGTCGCGGAACACATTCATGATGGTGTCCATTTCCAACTGTGAGAATGGCTTCAGTTCAATCATGTGATGATACAGGTCTTCTATCTGTTCCGGTTGGTAACCCTTGGCCCACAAGAACTCCTCGAAGTCCATCGAAAACATATCGAAGTCGTCCTTAAAGCCGACGGCATTACTTTCGATCTCCTCGAAATAGATTCCCATCATCGACCCTGAACAGATGACATCGTAGCGTTTGTCCTGACAGAACGACTTCAGGGAGGTAGCACAGTCAGGACACTTCTGCAGTTCGTCGAAGAAAATCAGCGTTTTATGCGGAATAAACCGCCACGATGGTTCCAGTAGTGAAATATTCTTGAGGATAGTATCTACTTCATAGCCATCGTCAAAGATGGCCCTAAACTTCTTCTGAAGCACAAAGTTGATTTCAATGACCGACTCATAGTTGGCCTCACCAAATGACCTGATGGATTCCGTCTTGCCAATCTGGCGGGCACCTTTCACTATCAACGGCTTCCTCTTTGGATTGCTCTTCCAATCCAAAAGGTACTTGTCTATCTTTCTTTTAAGCAGTTTCATACATTAAAAATCACATTTTCGGCTGCAAATATAAGCAAAAAATCACATTTCTGGCATAAAAAACCGAAGAAAAATCACATTTTTGTGTGTTTCTCAGCTCACGGATAAGCGTGAGCGTGTTCGTCAGATTCGTGAGAAGAGCATCACCAAGCTCCACGACAGTGGTCATGCCCGCATCCTGATGAAATACTTGGGATAACATCAAGTAACAAATCATAAAGAGGGTGTGCCTATTTTGACACACCCTCAAAACATTAACAATTTTCTATTATATAGTGGAAATTCTATTTCACGATGACCTTTTCTAGCAACACTTCCTTGCCAATTGTTGCCTTAACCGCGTAGATGCCCTTAGGCCATCCTGCGGTAGAGATTGTTGCCGAACGGCTTGATGAAGACTGAGTAGCCATCAGTGCCCCTGTTGTTGCATTGCGTATCTCAACTGTCCAATTCTGATCAAGGCTCAATCCCGTATCAGAGTCACCATCTTCGTTCAACGAAATGGTGATGCCGTTGTCATCAGAAGAGATATTTAAATTCTTAGAATTTACCGGCATTGCATATAGTTGATAGTAACCATGAGTTAGTATCTGGTGAAACCTCATCTTTTCCCAATGTCTTTATTTGAGTTTTTGCAAAACGGGAATACTATATTTTGATTCATCCCACGGCTCTGGTGGTGTTTGGACTAGTGGGATAAACTCTGATCCTAAGGATGTGGGCAGCCATGTATTCTCGTGTATCTCATATTTACCCCCTATAGCATTTACATAGACATATCTGCAAAGATGACTCCAATTTCCAAAAGGTACGTCATCAATGAAGAATATCCATGATGTGTAGTTCGGTGACAACTCGGCACTATAGTAACATTCAATGGTAGTTTTGGGATGTACTGTATCCTTAGAAACATATACATCTATATTATCCAATTGGTTTTTTAAAACACATAACTTTACGATTTGCCAAGCCAACTCCTGAGTAATTTCGGTTTTTTCGGAGATGCCCATATCGCTTAGACTTGATTCAATATTAAAATCATCGTCACTACTGCAAGCGCTGAACATTCCGAGTGAAAGCAACATACCTAATATAAACAATACTTTCTTCATAATTACACAATTTTTAATTAATAATCTGTTATTCTACCATATGATTTATTAGAGACTTTTTATGCTGTCCTCTATCTACTAAATCCACAAAGTTGGAAAAACTTGCATGGAAGTGCCAATTATTAACAAACTTTAATCAATTATTTCAGGTTGAAGCGCAGACCGAAACTGAGGTTGATGTTTAGGGGGCGGTCCTGATAGATGGTGGGAGTGGTGCTACCGTCCTTGAAATAGTAGCCTAAGCCAGGCTCCGCATACAGGCTGAAAAAGTCCGTCAGTTTATACTCGGCTCCAACGGCTCCGTTGAGTGAAAACTGCCAAGGACTGGTGTCCAGACTCTTTTCTATCGTACCACCAGCAGTGACATATAGTCCGAAGTGGTTACTCTTCCAAAGGTCGTAACTGATGTTTAGTGGTAGGCCGATATAATTAAGGTGTTGCTCCGTTACGGTGGTTACACCATCTACTGTTGTGGAGATGTCAGATGAAAGGCGGGTGTATGACAGTCCACTCTCTATGCTCCAACGGTCGGTGATTCGATAGCGCAAGGAAAGGCCGAATCGCATAGGTTGGTAGTGGTGTATATTGTGGTTGTCGATGATAGGACTATTTGGTTGGCTGTTTGTTTTTATCTGGCTGTCAGCCATTGTGCTTGACATATAGACCTTTGCCGTAAGGCGGTTGTCTATGTGTTTCCGCTGATGGAGGTCGGTGGGATAAATGACAGGCGCAGGCGTTGGTGGTGTTTGCTCCTTGGGACGGCTGTCGCTTTCCCCGTTTGAGTGGGGAAGTGCTTCCTCTTCGGTTGGTGCGGTATGGATGGTGTCAGGAGATGACTCAAAGACGGGAGCGACGGTTTCTGCGAGCATCGCAGGGACACTGATCTTCGCTGCGCTATCGAGCATCACGGGGACAGGCACCCTGATCTTCGCTTCGCTACTATCATTGTGCCAGTCCCCATGATTCTCTTCGGTATTGTTACGCAGGAGCCCCCAGTACCCCACACCGGCTATCAGTAGAAAGGCGGCAGCGGCGGCTATGCGACGGAGCCAGAGCAGGCGGGGCTGACGGGTCTTGTTGGCAGCAAGTGTCCGGTCTATCTCCTCCCACGACACCTCAGGGGCAGGCCTCTTGTAGTCTGCCATCTTTTGTTGCATCTGTTGTATCCATTGCTCACTCATCGTCGTGGGGGATTATCGTTGTTATACTTTCTAATCATCTTGATCAGCATCTGCTTCGCCCTGAGCAGCTGAGAGGCTGAACTGTCTTTCCTGATGCCGAGCAGACGGGCAATCTCCTGATGACTCTTGCCCTCGAAGACAAAGAGGTTCAGCACCGTGCGGTAGCCTGTCGGCAGGCGGCTCAGCATCTGCTGGATGACATCGGGCGGGATGTCGCTGATGGACAGGTCGTCGGCCTCTTCTTCGGCAATCGCATCGTAGTCCTGTTGCAGCACCTCGTGCTGTTCCTTCGTCCGCAGGAATTTCAGCGACTCGTTGACCATCACCTTCGTGGCCCAGGCCTCCAAGGAACCACTCCCGCGATACTCGAAATCAACTATATGGGAAAAGATGTGGACAAGGGCGTTCTGGAACACATCCTTCTGGTCTTCCTCATCAGCGATGTATCGGGCACAGACACCTGCAAGACTGTCGGCATAAAGGGCATAGAACTCTCTGGCTGCAATTTTGTCACCTTCTTGCAGCCGTTTTACCAAGCGTTGTTCCTCGTTACCGATAAAGATCACTTGTGGCATTTCTGCTCTGTTCTCTATCTACTAAATCCACAAAGGAAGAAAAACTTGCATAAGGGCACGAATTATTAACACACTTTAACCGATGGCACCAATCTTATGGCAGTTTCTACCGGAATTTGGTGAACGACATAACAAAGCCCAGACTTGAGGAAGTCGGGGCTTTGGGATAAATATAGAGGATGTGCCTATTTTGACACGGCCTCAATACTATGATATGCAAAATCACCTAGCGGTTCTTGAAGTAGTCACGATACGGCTGCACTGAGAAGCAGGGGCATGCCTTGTGGACACCCTCCAATTGACTTGGTCGACTGCCGTCGCGACTCAGCCAAGAACGAACGAGTTCGATTGGCATTCGCTGCTCCGGCAGTTCACAATGTCCGACAATCTCGGCATCAGGATAGTCCTGTTTCAGTGAGCAGAGCAGCGTGTAGAGAGTGAACTTCTGGGCCGGTGTGCGGGTGTCGGCAGAACGGCCTTTTTCGTCGAGGCCTCCTTCGTAGCAGACGCCGATGGAGTGGGCGTTGTAATGCCGGGCGTGGGCGCCGACCATCTCCTCGGGACGACCGAAGTGCAGCTGTCCGTCGCGGGTGATGTAGTAGTGGTAGCCGCAGCACTTCCAGCCACGGGCCTTGTGCATCTTGTCGAGCTGCTCCAGCGAAATGTGCTGGTCAGGTCGCGATGCCGTGCAGTGAATAACGATTAAATCTATTCGTCGCATAGTTTAGACAGAAGAACAAAAGAACAAACTAACATTTTCTTAGACAGAAGGACATAAGAACATATTAGAGGTTCATACAGCTCTGAATGATATTCGTACCGAGGATCGTCGTAATGACGGTTGCGACAATTTGAAGGATTTTCTTAACAGTGGTCCATTTAATTTTCATAAAGTTGATATTTTAAAGGTTATACATTTTTTGC
>JAEETC010000233.1 GCA_016286585.1 Prevotella sp.
GTGAAGGGCGCACCCTCGATGAAGTGAAACTGGTAGAGACGGAAGAACCCCGTGTCCGTCAGTTTGCCCTTCACAGAATACTCATGCACGCTGTCGGCCAGTGTGATGCCGAACAGGGTGTTCGACCACATCTCCATCTCGGCCGCGATGCACTCCGGTGTCTGCATCTTCTGGAACAGGTCGCGGTACGTCTCATAATGAATGTTCTCAATGTAGTCTTCGTTGTTCAGCAGTGTCATGTCATCCAGATAGTACGTCGTGCTGCGGTGCACCTCGGGCGCGATGTCGGCCACCTTCACGTAATACACTTCGGCTATGAGCATCACGAAGGCCACGGCTAATGCCGTGCCAGCGATATACATTGCTGAGTAGAGCTTCTCCTCGCGTATCAGGGCGAGGGCCTGTCTGAAATATCTCATACTATTATTCGTCTCTTAGTGCATTGGTAATCTTAGACCCGATAATCTTCACTGTGGGGATGGCGGTGCCGATGAGGACAGTACATAATATAATAATGTACACAACGGCGGAGACCACGAAGAAGTGGGGCCAGAAGTAATCAACCCATGTCTTGTCAGAGGCAAGGGCATAGTTCTGGATGGTGAAGAACGTCTCACAATACTCTCCATTTTCGCCCACGTGCAGACCGCTATGGGCGTAGTTTAAGTAAACAATGAGGCCAACAATAACGGCGGCGGTGCCCAATAGGGCGTTTCGCCAAAGGAAGCCGAGCAGCAGGCGCAACTTCGTGGCGCCGAAAGCGCGATGCACGCCACACTCCTCCGTATGGCGTTTGGCATGTAGCCACACGGTACCAATGACGGCCAACATCAGGTTGACGAGGAAGAACAAGGCGAGCATGAGTCTGCGGTTCACCTCCTGTGTGCGACCAGTGTCGAGTTCCATCTGTTGCAGGTAGTCGTCGAAGGTCATCAGGCGGTTGATGTGCTGGGAGTTCCTCCTCCCTACCTGTATGATTTCGGGACCTTGTTCTTCTATGAAACGATGGGCATTGATGCCAGGCTTCAGGCGAATGATGTATTGGCCACTAAAAGTATGTTCTCGTGGCATGATGATGATGGAGTGTAACGTTGCAGGCAATGACTTGCGGAAGTCCTCTACGACACCGGCCACCGTCACCTCATAGAACGTGCCGAAATTCACTGTGTTATTGCCCATTACCACTGCCATCTCATCGACCAAATTGGGACTGATGGTGAGGTGACAGCCTACCACGTCGGGCGTGCCGAACAGTGCCATTGCACCAGAGCGGGTGAGTACGATCTTCTGTTCCTGCTTCGTGATGTGCGACAACTCCTCAGCCGACGGACTGCCCGGCAGAGGCATCAGACCGTAGGTCTCGAAGAACTGGGCATCGGGCACAAAGCTGACGTTGGTCAGTGCCAGCGTGTCGGCCCCAACGCAGCACTTGCGAAAGACAGACCAGGACTGGCCGATGTCTGAGGCGCTGCTGACATCCGAATAAACCGACGCCACACCTTCTATGGCCTTCAGTTGCCGAGCCATCTGGTTTTCATGCTTCAGAAGCCTTTCGTAGGGGGAGTCGCTGTCGTCTTCTTCAGGCTTATTAGCCCACGGGTCAGTTTCCGATTCGACATAGAACAATCTGTCCGCATCGTAGCCTAATGGCAGATTGCGATAGTAGAGGTTCACTATGGCGGGCTCAAACACCACCCATGCTGCTATGGTGATAACGACCAGTTCGAGGAACAGCCAGCTATTGGCGTTCAGGATGTTGTTCAGTATTTGTTTCATCGCTTTTCCATCATTGATTCAACAATAGGTTTTCTGAGGCTCCACCAAGCAGGGATGACGGCGGCCAATAGGTTGAGCAGCATAATGGCGGCAAAGGCACCAACGAATAACATGGGTGCGAAAAGCATCTCGCCCTCGACAATAGGAGCCGTGCCGAGGGTGCTGTTGTTGAAAAACATGCCGAGAATCTCTCTCCGCAGGCCGTAGATGGCAGCCCACGAAACCACGAGGCCGATGATTCCGCCAATGCCCGTCAGCACTAAATTCTCCATCATCACTTGGTTGAGCAGCGTCGTACGGCGGGCACCGAAGGTTTTGCGCACAGCCATCTCCGCACTGCGCCGCTCCATGCGCCCCGCCACAATGCCGCAGAGGTTTAGCGCCGGCACGAAGAGCAGTACGAACAGCAGACCCACATAGTGTTTCACCAATTGCCAGTTGGTCACTTTGTCAATCCCGTCCTCGTTGTTCTCCACGCGCAGCACATGCATCGGATGTGTTTCCATATTCTTTGCCAGCGTCATCTTCACCTTCACACCCTCGCCGAAGTAAACATTTGGCGCGTCATTGGGCTGCGACGACTGAAAGCGCGCCCACACATCGTCCAGTTCCTGATTCAGTGCCTGAAGATGCTCATTGTCGCGAACGGTGGCCACTACGGCAAAGGGACCGTCGTAAGGCGTCGTGTAATTGCCTTCCCCTATGGTATAGGGCAGGATGATGTCTGCATAGCTGTCTGGCGCTAATTGACTGCCGCTGCGTATCACGCCAACCACACGCATGTCGCCCTCAGTCGTCTGTACCAAACGCCCTACGGCTTCTGCGCCTCGCCCAAACAACCGTTCGACCAGAACGTCGCTCACCACGCATACATTCTCCTTGTTCTCCACCTGTTGTGGCGTCAACGCCCTGCCTTCTAGGAAGTCGTACTCATAAATCTCGAAGAAGTCGGCATTGGTGCGGTTCATCATCACGTCGAGGATATCGCCCTTGTCGGTGCGCACGCTCTTGCGGCATTCGCCATACGTCCTGCCCATTCCTGCCGCCAGCAACGTAGGCGCACAGTACTCAATGTTCGGACTACTCTGGAACCACTCCTCAAAGGCACGTCTGCCGAATGGGAATACCACCTTATCACGATTATCTGTACTAATGTCGATGCCTTGGAAGTACACCGTCCGCGCACGGTTGCGCTCGGGGTAGATGGGTGCCAACTTGATGTAATACACTACGGCCATCACCATCGTAAAGGCAATGGCCAGCGCCGTGCCCGCGATGTAGATGCCGGAGAAAAGTCGTTCCTCGCGCATCATGGCGAGGGCTTGTTTGAAATATCTCATATCATTTACGATAATTATCTGTCAATATACAATACAATATCCGTGCCAAACCCGTAACTCATTGATAATCAGCAATGGCATAAAATAAAGTGTCCATTTCTGGACACTCATGGTGTCCGGAAATGGACAATCTTATCACTTCTGATGGTATCTGTCATTTCATTTTTATGTATTTCTTTTCGCCATCAACGAAGCTTTTGAGCAATGGCCATTCCTTGGGAATACAGAAATTGTTCTCGGCATCGGCTATGGCCACGTAATAGCCCTTGGGCGTGATGCCAAAAAGAACGCGCGTTGAAACATGGCCTTTGCCGGTATGTCCTTCGAAAAGTCCAATAATATTGTTAGTGTATTGCATCACCTCTTCTTTAACATTATAAGAATACCTAAACATCTGCTCTGGGTGAACCTCGGTATAGTTGAGCGTGATGCTGTCGATGGCAGTGAATATTTCTTCTGCCAGTTCTGTTTTTTCCCGTGGAATAAAATACATCGTTCCTATGGCTTGTCCGGCATTTTTAGGCTGATGGGGTCTCTCAGCAGAAACAAATTCCTTGTCGTGATGGGCATCTATGTCATAGTCATCGCTTTGCGCCCACTTGAAACTCCAAGCTTTGATGTCCTTTCGTTTGAGAACGGGTGTGATTCTGTCCAGATATGGCTGCTTGTCAAAATAATAACTCTTTCCGCCGGGCAGGGGAAGTCTCTTGTTGTATCCTAACGTTCCAAAGCCTCTGATGTGCTTACCGCATGGCTTCGGACTTGCCGTATAGTTGAAAAACACGGTTTCGAGTGCTCCGGGATAAAACATGGTGCCGTCGTTTGCCTTGATTCTCGCAACAGAATATTCTCCGTTCCTCAGGCAAAGCGAATAGGTGATGGT
>JAEETC010000234.1 GCA_016286585.1 Prevotella sp.
TGTCACTCGGCACCATAATGGTGTAAAGTGAACTACGACGATACTTCATGTCCTGATTCGCTTTCTGTGCGAAAGAAGCCGTTGCTATAAGAGCAACCGTCATTGTCAATAAAACTTTTCTCATAAATTTGTTTAGAATAATATTAATATGTTTAGATTGTCATTATGTTGGTGCAAAGTTACAACATTATTTTGAAACGACAAAGGAAAATATCAAAAAACTTTGAGTGTATCATTTACAATCAGCCCTGATCTTCGCAGATTTGGGCTGATTTATTTGTATCTTTCAGAAATAATCCATATCTTTGCACCATGATGATGACAAATATAAGCAACTTGCATCGGAGACTGTCAATATGGCACAGGCTATTGACCATGGCCTTCTTTCTCTTTGCCACAACCATTTCCGCCTCTGCAGAAGACTTCATATACGACGGAATAGCCTATCGGATTCTTCCAAACGAGCCTGCTACGGTGGAGGTGACGAGAAGTGAGGATATTACTTATTCGGGCGCTATCGCCATTCCTGCGGAGATAACGTACTCGTCAGAGACTTACCAGGTGAAAGGCATCGGAGACGGGGCTTTCCTCTGTTGCGACGGCCTTCTGTCCGTGGCACTGCCCGACAACTGCCAGCGGATAGCAGACCGTGCATTCTACGGCTGTTCTGCGCTCAGGGAGATTCTGTTGGGAGACAATCTGGAAAGAATCGGCAACTACGCCTTCCACGGCTGCAAGTCGCTCACCTCTATCACCCTCCCTAAGACCATACAGTCGATAGGCCGGGCGAGTTTTAAGAATTGTACAGGACTCCGTCATATTGATGTCGACGCCACCACCCCACCCGCTCTCTCAGAGACCGCCTTCCTGAACAGCTACAGCGGTACGATGAAAGACCAGATCGTGGTTCTTGTCCCTGCGGGAAAAGCCGAGGCATACAGGAACGCCGACGGATGGAGTAGCTTCACCCACATCACCGACCAGTCGGACAACAGCCATCATGTGTTGTTCTCCACGATCATAGAGGGCGAGGGAACAATCGTCTACAAAGACCATGACTATGACACGTCGGAGACTTTCCCCGTCGTTTCAGGCTCATCGGTGACCCTGCAGATCAGAGAGGGCAACGACTGCACACTGTCGCGCCTCTCCTTGAATGATGAGGACATCCTTCCGCAAGTTGAGAACCATACCGTGGAGATCGGTCCCATCCAGCAGAACTCGGTGTTGAAGGCCGTTTTCGAGAAACGGAAGGCATATCTCACCCTCTGCCACAACAAGAACGGGAACCTGCAGATAGACATCAACGAAGGACAAACCGTCAATCTCAGGATCAATGCCAATGACGGTTGGCAGATCTATTCGGTAACAGTCGACAATGAGGATGTGACCTCGCAAGTGGACAAGGACAACTGCATCAGGATTCCAAAGGCAAAAAGTGGCATGAGCATACGCGTAGTGCTGGAAAAGAACGGCCAGTTCACCATCTGGAATGCTGACGGCGTACAAACCAGCTGTCCTATTGACAACCCTATCGTCATTCCCGAGAATGCCCTTGCGGCAGACCTCACCGACATCCTGACGCCCACAGTCATACCCAACTCTAACCCCAACACCATCTTCCTGGCAGACGCAGGAACCGTGATGGAGGAAAGACTGAAGGGAAACAATGTGGTGTGCGACGGTCACGCCAGAAGCATCCGCCTTTACGACGGGAACGACGTCTATATCCCCTGTGACATTGAAGCGGAGAGAATAGAGTACAGTCGATTCTCGCCAAATGACAGCGGACAGGAATGCAGCTGGGAAACCATCTGCCTGCCGTTTTCTGTGGACTACATCACCACCAGCGACGGAGAGGAAGGTATCGACTGGTTCAGGGACAAGGATGACAAGGAGAAGGATTTCTGGCTGTGCGAATGGGAGAGCACAGACGGTGAGAGCCTGCTGTTCAACTATGCCAGCCAGTGGAACGCCCGTCAGCCCTATCTGATGGCCATACCCTCTTCCGGATACGGCTCGCCCCATCATTTGCGAAACAAGGAATTGACCTTCCACGCTTCCAACAAGACACTTCATCACACGGGGGAAGCCGTGCAGGAGAGGTCGCCCTATTCGTTTCATGGCACATCGGCGAAGGCAGAGTTGGACGACGTCTACACCCTCAACGCGGAAAAGGGTCTGTTCGAACTGCAGGCAAGGGAAGGAATCGACGCCTTTCGTGCCTATTTCAAGCACACTCTGCCTGGCAAGCCAACGGCATTACCCATCGCAGGCATTGCAGACGACATTGAGGATTCCTGTCACGACCACACATCCATCATAGACAGAAACACCACAGAGCCCATCATCGGGCAGGCATACAACCTCAAGGGGGAGAGAGTGCCCCAGGGAGCACCGTCTTCACCTCACGGGATCATCATCTACAACAAGAAGAAACACGTCGTGAAATGACCACATAGCAAAAGGGCGCATCATGAAGAAACCATTGATAATTCTCGTCACATTTTTCATATCCGTTGTCGGCCATAGCCAATCAGCCAGACAGGACATCGTCAACAACGTCTACCTATCTGCCGGACTGCTGACCGCCTACCCAGGGCCTCTGCAGGACACACTGACGCCCCCACCCTCAGGGAAGAAGCCCTTCTATATCAGCACTTACTGCAGGCACGGCTCCCGTCATCTCATGGGTGCCAGCTCATACACGGCTCCCATTGATATGCTCAAGACAGCCCGGAATGCCGGGACGCTCACGAATTTCGGCCAGCAGATCCTTGAAAGGCTGGAAATCATGAACGAGCACTCCCTCAACAGATACGGCGAACTGACCAAGATAGGCCTTGCCCAATGGCAAGGCATTGCAAAAAGAATGGTCAGCAACTTTCCTGAGATCTTCACAGACTCCTCATCTGTCGACGCGCGCAGTTCCATTTACATCAGATGCATCTTGTCTATGGAGACGCTGTTGCAAGAACTGAAAGCCTTCAATCCGCAATTGAAAGTCTTCCATGATGCCTGCGAGAACGATATGTCTTTCATACTCCCGGGCTATTCCTCCAGCAGGGCAGCCACGAGGAGTGAGGCACCCACCATCCCGTTGCCCACCATCAATGGCGACCGCATAGCGGGAGAACTTTTCAGCAAGGAATATACGAAAGAAATTGACACGGAAGATCTTATGCTATATCTGTTTGAGCTGGCGTCTCAGATTCAGAACACCGAACTTCGTGACAGTTTCTCGCTCTATGAAATATTCAATGACGATGAACTGTATGACGTCTGGAAATTTCAGAACGTTTCTGCATACAACAGTTTTCATCAGGGAGAAGACACGGAGGCATTGTTGAAACGGATTCTCGAAGATGCCGACAAAGCCATAGCCGACCATTCGCCCTGTGCTCATTTCAGGTTCGGGCACGAGTCGGTATTGCTGCCGTTAGCCTGCAGGATTGGCATCAACAATCTTTACAAAGACTACAACAGCACCGAGGAACTTGAAGCGGCAGGCTGGAAGACATATCGCATCTATCCCATGGCAGGCAACATTCAGATCATCTTCTATCGCAGCAGTCCATCAGACTCAGATATCTTAGTCAAGATATTGCTCAACGAGGGCGAGGTCTCTCTGCCTATTGAAACGGACGTGGCGCCCTATTATCACTGGCGTGACGTGAGAGAATACTGGCAGTAAGAGAGCTCAAGAATGAAATTATATTCTCATTCTCTTTGCTAAATCGAAATTTTGTACTATCTTTGCAACATGAAAACGAAAAAGAGGGAGGTATCGGTACTGATACCCAATTATAATAATGTATGCGTAGAGCTGGTGACGGTGCTGCAGAGACAGGCGGAGGCGCTGGGCATCAGCTATGAGATTCTCGTGGCCGACGATGCCTCACCGATGAAGGAGGCCATCAGGCAGAATGAGGACATCAACGCCCTACCCCACTGCCGGTATATCGTGAAAGAGACGAACAGCGGC
>JAEETC010000235.1 GCA_016286585.1 Prevotella sp.
AGGGCGTTCGACTACGGCGTGGCATGCTACCCCGAGAAGCACGAGGAGGCCCCGAACCTGGAGATGGACATGCAATATCTGAAGGAGAAGCAGGATCTGGGGGCGCAGTATGCGGTGACCCAGCTGTTCTTCGACAACCAGAAATACTTCGATTTCGTAGAGAAAGCTCGGGCGATGGGCATCACAATTCCCATCATCCCCGGCATCAAGCCGATGGCGAAACTCTCGCAGTTGACGATGGTGCCAAAGACGTTCCATTGCGACATCCCCGAGCCGCTGGCCCGCGAGGTAGTGAAATGCAAGACCGACGAGGACGCCCGACAGCTGGGTATCGAATGGACCACGCAGCAATGCCGCGAGCTCTATGAACACGGAGTGCAGAATATTCACTTCTACACGGTCTCGGCCGTCGACAGCGTCGCAGAAGTAGCTAAGCGACTGCTTTAATATGAATTGGAGTGAGGTAATAGGACAGGAGGAGGCCAAGGAGCGGCTGATACAGATGGTCAGGGAAGACCGTCTGCCGCACGCGATGATGCTCTGCGGGCCTGTGGGCAGCGGCAAACTGGCGCTGGCCATCGCCTTCGGCTGCTATTTGTTAGGGAGGAGGCCGGAGAATCCGGATAGTCCGGACATGCCGGAGCATCCGATGCTGCAGAAGCTGGAGCACCCCGACCTGCACTTCACCTACCCCACCATCAAGCTGCCATCGATGAAGAGCGACTACAAGCCCGTGAGCGACGACTTCGCCAAGGAGTGGCACGAGCTGGTGATGATGAGTCCCTACTTCACCATGGAGGAATGGATGCAAGCGATGGGCGGCGAGAACCAGCAGGCCATCATCACCGCCGGCGAGAGCGACGACCTGGTGAGGAAACTCTCCCTCAAGTCGAGTCAGGGCGGTTATAAGGTGAGCATCATCTGGCTGCCCGAACGCATGAACATCGAATGCGCCAACAAACTGTTGAAGCTCATCGAGGAGCCCCCGCAGCAGACCGTGTTCATCATGGTGAGCGAGGAGCCCGAGAAGCTGTTGGAGACCATTCGCAGCCGCGTGCAGCGCATCGACATCCGGAAGACTGACAACGAGTCTATCCGTCAGGCACTCATCGAGCGGCGCGGCATCAGCGACGACGCGGCCCTGCGCATCAGCAGAATTGCCAACGGCAACTGGCTCGCCGCCATCGAAGAGCTGCAGGCCGACTCAGAGCAAGGACTCTTCCTCGACATGTACAAGATCCTGATGCGATTGGCCTACCAGCGGAAGATCAAAGACCTGCGCAAGTGGAGCGAGCAGATGGCCGCCATGGGTCGAGAGAAACAGAAGCGCTGGCTCACCTACTTCCTCAAGATGACGCGCGAGAACTTTATGTACAACTTCAAGCAGGAGGATCTGAACTATATGACGGAAGAGGAGGAAGGCTTCGCCACTAACTTCGCGCGCTTCGTGAACGAGGGCAACGTCATTCCCATCAGCGACCTGGCCAACCTGGCCATCCGCGACATCGGACAGAACGCCAACGCGAAGATCGTGTTCTTCGACCTGGCCCTGCAAATGATCGTGCTATTGCTTCAAAAATGAAAAAAAAACGACAACAAAGTTGTAGTTAATGAGAATAAAGTGTAAATATATGGAGAAAATAAAAGAACTACCTGTGAGAGTGGGCTGCGACCGAGGGCTGTGCCATCAGGCTGTAGGCCGACAGGACAGACAGCTCAACACCTACGACTGGCTGGCAGATGTCCCAGGCAACATAGATACCACCGACCTCGTGGAGGTACAGTTCAAGCATACCCGCAAGGGCTACTACCACAACGTGAACAAACTGGAACTGAAGAAGGGCGATGTGGTGGCCGTCGAGGCCAGTCCGGGACACGATATCGGCATCGTCACGCTTACCGGCCGACTCGTGAAGCTGCAGCTGAAGAAAGCCAACTTGAAGTCGGAAGACGATATCAAGCGCATCTACCGTCTGGCCAGACCTGCCGACATGGACAAGTTCCGCGAGGCCAAGGCCCGTGAGCACAAGACGATGATTGAGAGTCGCCAGATAGCCAAGGGTCTGGGACTCGACATGAAGATCGGTGATGTGGAGTATCAGGGTGACGGCAACAAAGCCATCTTCTACTATATCGCCGACGGTCGCGTAGACTTCCGCCAGCTGATCAAGGACCTGGCTGCCGCCTTCCATGTGCGCATCGAGATGAAGCAGATCGGTGCCCGTCAGGAGGCCGGCCGCATCGGTGGTACGGGTCCCTGCGGAAGAGAGCTGTGCTGCGCCACTTGGATGAAGAACTTCAACTCGGTCAGTACCAATGCCGCCCGACACCAGGACATCTCGCTCAACCCCCAAAAGCTGGCCGGCATGTGCGCCAAGCTGAAGTGCTGCCTGAACTACGAGGTTGACGACTATATCGAAGCCGGCAAGAAGATGCCCGGCAGGGATATCGTGCTACAGACGCAGGATGCCGATTACCACCTCTTCAAGTCGGATATCCTGGCCGGACTCATCACCTACAGCACCGACAAGAACATTGCCGCCAACCTGGAGACCATCAGCGCCGCCCAAGCCTGGGAAGTCATCGAAATGAACCGCCGGGGCGAGAAGCCGTTGACCCTCCAGAAAGACAGCAACAAACCGGTGGAGACCAGACAGAGTGTTGACCTCACCGGCGGCGACATCAACCGCTTCGACAAGGCGAAGAAGAAAAAGAAGAAGAACAAAAGGAGAGAAGGCGACCGGAGACAGGAGGCCGGTGCCAAGAGTCAGGAGAATCACAGCAACCATGAGGAACAGTAGGCTGGCCATCGCCTGCCTGCTGACACTTCTGCTCACGTTAGGAGCCTGTCAGTCGGAGGTGGCCTATCATCACTATAGGCATGTCTCCTCGCCGGGATGGGACAAGAGCGACACCCTGCACTTCAACATCCCGCCCGTCAGGGAGAGTGGATACTATGAGATGCTGGCGGAACTGCGCACGGACAAGAACTACCCGTTTCAGAAAATCACGCTGATTGTCAGTCAGACGGTCATCCCCGAGGGAAAGAGCTTCTATGACAGGCTCGACTGTCGGCTCATCAATCAGAACGGTGTCATCGAGGGCGACGGTATCAGCTACTTCCAGTACCAGTTCCATGTCCGCGACATGAGACTTAACAAAGGCGATTCCATCCACCTTTGTATATCACACAACATGAAACGCGAGATTATGCCGGGCATCGCCGACGTGGGCATTTGTCTCAAGCAAAAAGAGGCGGGAAGAATCAGCGACGAATGAGATTCCTTCCGGCGTCGATGCGTAGGAAGATAAACAACAGGAGCGTGAATCCCCATAGCGACGAACCGCCATAGCTGAAGAACGGCAGGGGGATGCCGATGACCGGTGTCAGACCAAGCACCATGCCCACATTGATAAACACATGGAAGAGGAAGATGCTCAACACACAGTAGCCATAGATACGCCCGAAAGCATGATGCTGTCGCTCCGCCAGATGGATGAGCCGTAGGATCAGCGCCAGGAACAGGAGCAGCACACAGGCCGAACCCAAGAAGCCCTCTTCCTCGCCGACGGTACAGAAGATAAAGTCGGTATCCTGCTCAGGCACAAACTTCAGCTTCGTCTGGGTTCCGTTGAGGAATCCCTTTCCTTCCAAGCCGCCCGAACCGATGGCAATCTCACTCTGATGGACGTTATAGCCGGCACCCTTCAGGTCTTCCTCCAGTCCCAGCAGCACGTTGATACGCACCCGCTGATGGGGTTCCATCACATGGTTGAGCACGTAATCGGCGGCATTGAAGAACAACATCGAACCCAGGGCGAAGAGCGCAATCCACAGGTAGTTGCGAATGCGCGACCCTAACCATTCCCACACCAGATAGCCCATCAGCAGCACACAGAGCGCCAGTTCCACATAAGTCATGTCGAAGGGGATGACAAAAAGCGAGAAGAGCACCGCCAGGATGGT
>JAEETC010000236.1 GCA_016286585.1 Prevotella sp.
TTGTCGGCAGACTCTGACGAGAGGGCCAGCTTACGTGAGAAGTCGGCATCACCAGTGAAGGCTTTATATAATAAAGAGAAGTACGCGAAGGTTCCATTGACGCTAATGAATCCGTTGGAGTGCTCGAAAGTATGACGGATGACACTGTTGGGATTGGTCTTCTGCATACGCTTCATGACGGCGTTCTCGTCGTGGGACATGGTGAGGGCGCAGCTATGTCGTGGATTAACACGAATCATGCGGTCAGCGATGTACACAGCATCCTGATTCTTCAGCGATGTACTGACAAGCAGGAGTTTCGAGTTGCGGAGGGTTTCGTCAGAGAAAGAATTGGCCTGATACGGAGTCACGACGCGGCCCAGGCTACAGTTGGTTCCGTAGAGAAGTGCTGCATACGAAGCAGAGGAGTGGGCACCACCATGTCCCATCGCGATGAGGGGACGTTCCGGGTTGGTGAGCAGGAACTGACGCAGGGACTCTACGTCTGCATGTTCTGCCTGTTCAATGTACTTACGGGCGTCTGTCAGTAACTCGCTCATGAGCTTCTTGCCGCCCCGAGCTTTCGGTGTAATTTTGCTTGTCTGTTTTGATATCATGCTAATATGATTTATGTTTCACGGCGCAAAGTTCGGAATTTCCTTTCATATAGGCTTTTGAGATATACGTATAAACGAAAGAATGGCAATCAAAGAAAACACTAATTTTGCAGCCAAAAAGAAGATTATATGAACAAACATTTAGAGTTTATAAACGGGCAGTGGTGTATCGTTGATCACGATACAGGAGAATATACTGGCAGCAAAAAGGTCGTTGGTAAACTGCCTAATCAAGAAGAGGAACCAGAGGAAATGTTTGGGAGTCTGGTCTATATTGAGTCTTTCACACTCAACACAGATGACAGACCCGTCTATCCATACAAAGTTATTTCCCCTTTGGGTCTTAGATGTATTAATTTTACACCTATTACCATACTATATGGGAGTAATGGTAGCGGTAAGTCAACAGTGCTGAATGTAATAGCCAATAGCATTGGCATTACAAGAAAGACGGAGGGGAGCACAAATGCCTATTTCGCCAGTTACGTGGAAAAATGCAGTTATCAGTCAACTGCCCCTGCATTACCTACAGATGACAGTTCTTTCGTACGGAGTGAGGATATCATGGATGGAATCATGAAAGGACGCAAGCGTTATTCATCGGCCAAGAAACTGGCAGGTCATTCTGTTGGAAGAATGCCAGAGAAGCCTGGAGGCAGTACAAAGGCCATGGTTGGGAATCTGCTCAGTAATCCCGATGGACTGACATCTGATGACCGTTTTTTCTTATCAAGATGTGATGAGACCAGGTTTCTGGAAGACATCAACAGCATCGCCGACACGTTTGAGTCAAATGGCGAAGTGGCATTCGGTCGAATGAAGGAGATCATCATGCCAGACAGTATCTGCCTCCTTGACGAGCCTGAGATTTCCCTCTCACCAGTATATCAAAGAGAACTGGCAAGGATGATTGAACTGTTTGCAGGGAAACTGCGGACACAATTTATCATTGCAACCCACTCTCCCTTCTTTCTCTCCCTGAAAGATGCTACTATCTATGACCTGGACAGTCATCCTGCAAAGGTAAGCAGATGGCAAGACTTGCCTAATATGCATGCCTATTTCCAGTTATTTGAACAGAATAGAGAACAATTTATAGAACATAACAATGGCAAAGACAAGCAATAGTTTCCCGCAATTCCCGGAACTCTCACCTGACGAGGTAAGGCAGCTATGCTATATTGCCTACTTCGGAGAAGACTACGGTTCAGCCATACCACAGTATATAAAGCATTTCCATAAAAGTAGGAACACCTATGACGAAACAACGCTGAAACTGCAAAATCTGGGTTACCTGATGACGCATAATACCGTTATGCCCGAACATCACCTTGATGTGATGGATTTCCTGGCAACTGAGAAGCCCGAATGGGTAAATGACTTCAAATCCTTCCGTCAATATTCACCGAAACACAGTTGTGAGTATCTCTGGAAACTTGCGAAGCTACTTCGTAATGATGACTTTGAAGGGGCTGCGAGTCTTCCAAAACCATATGAGGGATTAGGGCATAACCTTTTTAACGTTTATGCCTATATCCGAAACAGGTCTGTATCAGACCCTCGCTATGTGAAGCTTTTGAGCAACGAACAGATATACCAAATGACCGCAGAAACGCTGGAAAGTCTGTTGGGAAAGGGGATGCTTGACCAAAATGCCATTGACAGCATCCGCCAGATGACTTTTCATGGTCATCCCCAATATCAGGAGATGATAGACAGAGTTGACCTGTACGAGTTCTTCGTCACAGGAAAATCAGTGTACTACGATACACCCAGAACACTTTGGTCTTTGTCCCATACGGCTATCAAAGAACTCTATGCTGGGAATGTCGAGAATGCCCTTGCATTGTTTCGAAAGGCTATCCAAACCCAGGGAAGAAATGCAGGATCGTTCCCCATCTCTCTGTTGAACTTCTATTATGCGCTATGTATCATACGCTATAGGGTAAAATATGGGCAATTATCCGCTACAGATGCACTGAATGCGCTGCATCAGGCTACCAATTTCAGAACCGATAGTGGAAACTTTGCATCAAGACTCCTGATAGAATATGTTGAAGTGGCCACAGAAGGGGCCTTAAAAGATGTAGAGCGGCGTACCGACATGGTACTTGGCTATTCAGACAACCATCTGAACCGTTGCTTTGGATTGTTGTTGGCCAATTTTTTCTCAGTATCAAAGGACAATTTGGACAAGTTGTGCAATTTTCAGCCTTCAATAGCCATCTTGATGCATGAGTTGTCACCTTATATGAATATAAGCACCAAGTCAAAGGACGAACTGGCTGCTCTGTATGGTGGAAAGCCTTTGCTCGCCAATATTCATAGAAAGGCTTCATGGGAAGTATTACTTGGAGAAATCAACGAAACGGTGAAAATGCCAGTGGACGTCCGGTCACGTAGGATTGTCTATTTCCTTAATCGCCTAACGCTCTCCAGTATATTGGAGCAAGTGGAACAAAGCCCAAACAATTGGAAGGAAGGACAGTTGCTCTCTGCCAAGGTACTATGTAATGAAGGCTATGACTCGATGGATGTCAATGATTCCAGAATAGCCATGCAACTGACCCGGAAGGAAGAATGGCAGACAGATGCTGACATCATCGTGCCAAACCTTGTTGGGACAGACAGACTGTTCTATGGTGTTGAGTACTTGCCAGACCGCATCCTGGCTCGAATAGTCAAGGAGGATCCATATATTGAGTTTAGTGGACAGGGAGACCAGATTGTGATTTCCTCCAATGTCAAGCTTACTCCAGAGGGTACACCCCGGAAACACACCGTCACATTGGAAAGCTATACCTACACGCTGGTATCACTCAATCCTTTGCAGAGAGATATTCTGAGCAGACTTCTTGCAAAAAGGACACTCCCTGCATCTGCCGCCCCGAGCCTCCGTAAGACCATTGACAGTCTTAAAGGAATCATTGAGGTGCGTGAAAACATCCTCTCAGACATCGATGCAAAAGCGTTTGAGAGTGATGGGAGACTGGTAGTACGTATAGAACCTGTTGAAAGAGAGTATAAAATGACTATCTATGCATCGGCACTTCCCGAAGGGTTGGCAAGGCTCGTTCCTGCCGTTGGCGAGGAGTATGTCTATGATGAAGATGAACGAGGACAAACCCATTGCGTACATCGGCATATGGAGAAGGAAGAAGAGAATTTCCAGCAATTAGTTGACTTCGCAGACCAATTCCAGATGGAGTTTGATAGTTACAATGAATGCAACATCGGCGAGGAAAGGAACCTGCTTAACCTTCTGTCCTTCTGCCATCATCATCAGGACAGCTATATGTTGGAGTGGCCTAATGG
>JAEETC010000237.1 GCA_016286585.1 Prevotella sp.
CCCTTCGAGTGCATCAAGCAGGAATATGTGCGCTTCGCCCTCATGAGAGGTATCCTGAATTTCTTATTAAATTAATTATAAACCCATCAAATTCTTTTTGACATGAAAATCCAAACTAATTCCTCCGGTACAAGGAGCATCGAGATCCAAGAGAGTCATCTCCTGACCATTGAGAAGTATCAGTTATTACGTGACCTCATCGATTCGACCGGTTATGTTGACGAACAAGTGTTAGACAAGCTGAAGCTGAACATCCGCGCCCTGCTCGAGACCCAGGAAGGGCTTGACAAGGAGCTGCTCAACCTCTGCCTCGATGTCATCTACCATCCTAACATGAAGGCCTTTGGCCTGCAGCAGCTGGTACTTTTGTACATCAACTGGAAGAACCAGGCTAACAACAACCTGGGCATGACCGCGCGCGCCTTCCAGGGAACGCCGTTTAATTAGAAGTGAGAAGTAAGAGGTAAGAGGTGAGAGAATATAGGCTGACGGACTTTCTGCCGACGACGAAGAAGGAGTTGGAGCTCAGGGGATGGGATGAGGTTGATGTCATCCTCTTCTCAGGCGATGCCTATGTCGATCATCCCTCCTTTGGGGCGGCTGTCATCGGGCGAGTCCTCGAGGCCGCAGGCTACCGCGTGGCGATAGTACCGCAACCCGACTGGCACGGCGACTACCGCGACTTCAAGAAGCTGGGGCGCCCACGACTCTTCTTCGGCATCTCGCCGGGGTGCATGGACTCGATGGTGAACAAATACACCGCAGCCCGTCGGTTGCGCTCTGAAGATGCCTACTCGCCCGACGGTCGCCACGACATGCGACCCGAGTATCCCACCATCGTCTATACCAAGATTCTCAAACAACTCTTCCCCGATGTGCCGGTCATCCTCGGCGGCATCGAGGCCTCCCTGCGGCGCGTCACCCATTATGACTACTGGCAAGACCAGCTCCGTCCCTGTATCCTCTGCGACTCAGGTGCCGACATAATCACCTATGGCATGGGCGAAAAGCCCATCCTCGAGCTCGCCCGACGGCTCAGCGAAGGAGAACCGTTGAACACCATCCGCGACATTCCCCAGACCGTCTACCTCGCCCGCAAGGAGGATATCCCCGGCGGCATCACACCCGACGATATCGTGCTGCACAGCCATGAGGAATGCCTGCGTAACAAGCGCGCTCAGGCCGAGAACTTCCGCCACGTCGAGGAACAGTCGAACATGATGCACGCCCAGCGGCTCATACAAGAGGTGGGCAACACTTGTGTGGTCGTCAATCCGCCCTATCCCCCGATGACCACCGCAGAGCTCGATGCCTCCTTCGACCTGCCCTACACCCGGATGCCCCATCCGAAGTACAAGGGCAAGCGCATCCCCGCCTACGACATGATCAAGCACTCGGTGAACATCCACCGCGGCTGTTTCGGCGGCTGTGCCTTCTGCACCATCTCGGCCCATCAGGGCAAGTTCATCGCCTGCCGCTCGAAAGAGAGCATCCTTCGCGAGGTGAAGCAGGTGATTGAGATGCCCGACTTCAAGGGCTACCTCTCCGACCTCGGCGGCCCCTCGGCGAACATGTTCGGCATGCATGGCCGCAACCTCAATGCCTGTGAGAAGTGCAAGCGCCCCAGCTGCATCCATCCCCAGATATGTCCCAACCTCGACACCAACCACCAGAAGCTCCTCGACATCTATCACGCCGTCGATGCCCTCCCCGGCATCAAGCGCAGTTTCATCGGCAGCGGTGTGCGCTACGACCTCCTGTTATATAAAAGTAAGGATGAAGAGGCCAACCGCGTTGCCCGCCAATATACACGCGAGCTGATCACCCGCCACGTGAGCGGCCGACTGAAGGTGGCGCCCGAGCACACCAGCGACCGCGTGCTCCAGCTGATGCGCAAGCCCTCGTTCCAGCAGTTTTACGACTTCAAGCGCGAGTTCGACCGCATCAACCGCGAGGAGAACCTGCGCCAGCAGATAATCCCCTACTTCATCTCCTCCCACCCCGGCTGTCGCGAGGAGGATATGGCCGAGCTTGCCGTCATCACCAAGGGCCTCGACTTCCATCTGGAGCAGGTGCAGGACTTCACCCCCACGCCGATGACCATCGCCACCGAGACCTGGTACACGGGCTACGACCCTTACACGCTGGAGCCCGTCTTCAGCGCCAAGTCGCCACGCGAAAAGCTCGCCCAGCGCCAGTACTTCTTCTGGTACAAGCCCGAGGAACGCCGCAACATCGAGCAGAGCCTGCGCCGCATCGGGCGCGCCGACCTCATTGCGCGGCTCTATGCCGGCACCGCCCCCAAGTCCTTTAATCCCAATTTCACGCATGACAATCATCGAGCAAAGCCTCACGCCGAAGAATCCCCGAAAGAAAAGCGAGGACGGAATCGTCGTCACAAATGACTTCATCGCCGTCATCGACGGCAGCACGTCGAAAGCCACGCGCCAGTGGAGTTCACGCATGAGCAACGGCCGCTATGCGATGACCCTTGTCAGCCGTTTCATCAGCCGGATGTCGCCCGACACCACCTGCCACCAGTTCTGCGCGGGGGTCACCCGGGCGTTCCGCGATGTCTACCTCCCCTTCTGGCGACTCACGGGCCGTCAGACGACTGCCGAGCTGCTCGCTGCCCATCCCGAGGAGCGCCTTTGCGCCTCTGCCGTCGTCTACTCCTGCCGGCGGCGCGAGATATGGCTCGTAGGCGACTGCCAGTGTCTCGTGGGCGGCGAACTCTGCGAGAACCCCAAGCCCTACGAACAGCTTTTGGCGGAGCACCGTGCGGAGAAAGTGCGCCAACTCCTGTCGCAGGGGCTCACCCCCGAGGCCATCCTCGCCGACGATCAGGCCCGTGCCGCCATCATCCCCGAGATGCTCCGCGAGATGCAGCAGCAGAACAAGACCTATGCCGTCATCGACGGTTTCCCCATCCCCGAGGCGCGCGTTCCCATCATCACCCTCGACTTCCGTCCCTGGGAGATTGTCCTTGCCTCCGACGGCTATCCTTTCCTCTGTCCCACCCTTGCGGAGTCAGAGGCCCGTCTCGCCGAACAACGCCGCAACGACCCGCTTAATATTGGCGACTTCAAGGCCACAAAAGGCTTCACGCCAGGCAATAACAGCTTCGATGACCGCACATATATAAGATTTACGGTCTAAAATTTGTGTGTTTCCGAAAAAATGCCTACCTTTGCACCCGCAAACTAAAATCAGGTCGGTCTGGTAGCTCAGTTGGATAGAGCAACTGCCTTCTAAGCAGTAGGTCTCGGGTTCGAGCCCCGACCGGATCACCAAGTAAAAAGAGAGGCGGCCTTTCGGTCGCCCCTCTTCGTGTTTCCGGCCTCCCCTGTGTGAGGCCTCCGCTCTAACCATTGCCCTGCTGATCGGCAGCTGGTGCCAGCACATAGCTCAGCGGCGTCTTTTTCTGGAAGCGCTTCTGCTTGCCTCCTACGGTGCGCACCTCGCTCTCCACGAGATAGCCCCACTCGAAGACGCACTCCTTCTTCAGGGCCCTTGAGGTGAGCTCCTCACCCTTGCTGTTCTCGCCGAGGAAGTTGATCTTGATGCCGTTGATCATCGCGTCGGCACCACCGGCCACGGCGTCGGCCAGATTGGCCTTGCCCAGTTTCTGACCGTCCACGCTCGGGCTGAACGTGCCGAAGCCGTCGAGCTTCACGGGCTGTCCCTCACGCAACAGGTGAACCATGCACTTCACCATCTCTCCCAGCACCAGGTTGCACATCTCCTCGGAGGAGATCTTGCCGTGCTCCGTCATGTGCTTTGCGAGACCCTTCAGGTTCAGGGGCTCCTTGGAGTCGACCTCGGCGAAGTACTTACCGTAGGCCGTCGAGTCATCGTTCTTGTTCTGTCGAAGATTGATGACCATTGCAATTTCTGATCTTGCCAT
>JAEETC010000053.1 GCA_016286585.1 Prevotella sp.
GACCACGGCAAGACAACGCTCGTGGACAAGATGATGCTGGCAGGCAATCTCTTCCGTGAGGGACAGAACCTGAGCAGCCAGGTACTCGACGCCAACGACCTGGAGCGCGAACGCGGCATCACCATTCTCTCTAAGAATGTGTCTATTAACTGGAAAGGCGTCAAGATCAATATCATCGACACTCCGGGACACTCCGATTTTGGCGGTGAGGTGGAGCGCGTATTGAACATGGCCGACGGCTGTCTGTTGCTCGTCGATGCCTTTGAAGGACCGATGCCGCAGACGCGTTTCGTGCTGCAGAAGGCCCTCCAGATTGGTCTGAAGCCCATCGTGGTGGTGAACAAGGTGGATAAACCCAACTGCCGTCCCGAGGAGGTCTACGAGATGGTGTTCGATCTGATGTTCTCGCTCAATGCCACAGAAGACCAGTTGGACTTCCCCGTGGTTTATGGTTCAGCCAAGAACGGTTGGATGGGTGAGGACTGGAAGACACCTACCGACAATATCACCTATCTGTTAGATAAAATCATCGAAGTTATCCCCGCTCCGCAGCAGATCGAGGGTACACCACAGATGCTCATCACCTCGCTCGACTATTCGAGCTATCAGGGTCGCATCGCCGTGGGACGTGTACATCGCGGACAGCTCAAGGACGGCATGCAGCTGACCATCGCTCATCGTGACGGTTCGATGGAGAAGACGAAGATCAAAGAGCTGCATACCTTTGAGGGTATGGGGCATGTGCGCACAGATAGTGTTGACTGCGGTGACATCTGTGCTGTCATTGGACTGGAAAAATTTGAAATTGGCGATACCCTTTGCGACCTGGAGAATCCGGAGCCCCTGGAGCCTATCGCTATTGATGAGCCGACGATGTCGATGCTCTTCACCATCAATGATTCGCCGTTTTTCGGCAAGGAGGGTAAGTTCGTGACCTCGCGTCATATCAACGACCGTCTGGAGAAGGAACTTGAGAAGAACCTGGCTCTGCGTGTGGAACCCTTTGAGGATTCTACCGATAAGTGGATTGTCTCGGGCCGTGGTGTGCTCCACCTCTCAGTGCTCGTTGAGACCATGCGTCGTGAGGGCTATGAGTTGCAGGTGGGTCAGCCCCAGGTGATCTATAAGGAGATTGACGGCCAAAAATGCGAACCTATCGAGGAGCTCACGATCAACGTGCCTGAGGAATTCTCGTCGAAGATGATTGATATGGTCACCCGTCGTAAGGGTGAGATGACGTCGATGGAGAGTCAGGGCGAGCGTGTGAACATCGAGTTCGACATCCCCTCGCGTGGTATCATCGGTTTGCGTACGAATGTGCTGACGGCCAGTCAGGGTGAGGCCATCATGGCCCACCGCTTCAAG
This sequence comes from Prevotella sp., assembly GCA_016286585.1. Lineage (GTDB taxonomy): Bacteria > Bacteroidota > Bacteroidia > Bacteroidales > Bacteroidaceae > Prevotella. The sequence continues at coordinate 1,366 of JAEETC010000053.1, forward strand.
GAGTATCAGCCGTATAAGGGTGAGATTGAGCGTCGTGTTAACGGTTCGATGATTTCGATGGATACGGGCAATGCCTTTGCCTATGCCATCGACAAGCTGCAGGACCGCGGCAAGTTCTTCATCGATCCGGGTGAGGATGTCTATGCCGGTCAGGTGGTCGGTGAGCATGTGCATGACAACGACCTCGTGGTGAATGTCTGCAAGGCCAAGCAGCTGACGAACGTCCGTGCCTCGGGTACTGATGACAAGGCGCGTATCATCCCCAAGACGGTCATGTCGCTGGAGGAATGTCTCGAATATATCAAACAGGACGAACTTGTGGAGGTCACGCCGAAGTCGATGCGTATGCGCAAGACCATCCTCGACCACGATCAGCGAAAAAAGGCGAATATCCAGCGAGGATAGTTATACAATCATCCCCAGCCAACCGGCTGGGGATGATTGTTATTAGGCGTCGGCGAAGACTTTGCCGTCGTCGAGAGTAATCTGTAGCTTGGTGTACTCGCTGTGGAAATCGTTCTGCAGACGGTCGAGGTAGCGGGCACTCTCCCATTTGCACATCGGCAGGTCGTGCAGTAGATAGTTGCCGCAGGCCTCCGGACGGGTGGCGGGCACCTCCGTCTGCGTGAGGATCCACTGGAGACACTCGATGGTCAGGCGTCGCATGTCCTCTACGGTGTAGGAGCCGGTCATGATGATATAAATGCCCGTGAGACAGCCCATCGGGCCCACATACACCACATCCTCCTTTGCCTCGCTGTTGCGGAACCAGGTGGCCATCAGGTGTTCCAGACTGTGAATAGCTGCCGGTGCCACGGCGGGTTCTTTGTTAGGTTCGGTGATGCGCAGGTCGAAAGTGGTGAAGCCTTTATCCACTCGGGATACATAGATACCTGGCTTCAGGTGGGTGTGGTCGATGGTAAAACTTTGTATGACTTCCATGTTTTTAATTGATAATTGACAATTTATAATTATAGACTCTCGATGAAGGTCTTGGTGACCTGGAAGGATTTCTCTGCGACGGTGTCCCAGAAGTTGTGGTACTGTGAGGCATCGGTGTCGCGCAGGGGGATGTCACTGATGAGACGGAAGGAGATAAAGGGAACCTTATAAAGGTAGCATACCTGTGCGATGGCGCACGACTCCATGTCTACGGCCTTCGCCTCGGGGAAGTGACTGATGATCTCGCGCATCTTCTCTTTGGAGTCCACAAACCAGTCACCGGTGACGATCAGTCCTGGCTTGGCGCCCGTCAGTTGGGCTTTCTCCAACAGATAAGGGTCGGCCTGATAGCGAGCGGGCAGACCTTGCACCTGTCCATACTGCGTGGTGTCGTCGATGGCCTTGCCGCAATACACGTCGTGGTAAGTGAGTTCAGAGCTCACCACCACATCCTGCAGGTTAATGTCATCGCCATTGCCGCCTGCACATCCGCTGGAGATGATACAGTCGGGTTTGTATTGGCGGATCATCTCTACTGTCTGGATGGCAGCATTGACGGTGGCTATCCCGCTCTTTTGCAGAATCACTTTGTCTTCTGGAAATAATGGACGGAGCTGCTTCAACTCCTTGTCCATTGCTACGATAATACCTATTTTCATATTTGACATTTGGACATTTTGACTTTTTACATTCTGGCATCAGGAAATTTATACACTTTGTTGCGCTGGCGCACGGCCTCGTACATGAGAATGGCGGCGGAGACACTGACGTTCAGCGAGTCGAGCCTTCCGAGCATGGGGATGCGGATATGTACATCGGCAGCATCGCGCCACTGCTGGGACAATCCCGTCGACTCTGTTCCCATCACGATGGCAGTCGCCTGGCGCATGTCGTAGTCGTAATAGTCGTAGGAGTCCTGCAGTTGGGCCGTGAGGATACGGATCTTATTCTCCTTGAGGAACGCGATGCATTCCTGAGAGGTGCAGACGGCTACGGGCACGCTGAACACTCCACCGATACTGGCGCGGATAAGGTTCGGGTTATAGAGGTCTGTTAGCGGGTCGCATACGATGACGGCATCTACATGGGCAGCCTCTGCCGTACGCAGGATAGCCCCTAGGTTGCCGGGCTTCTCCACACTCTCAAGAACCACAATCAGTGGAGTTGTTTTTCCGAGGAGTGAGGAGTGTGGAGTGAGGAGTGAGGATAGACTGTGATCCTTACATTTTGCTACAGCGATAACCCCTTCTGTACTACCCCTATATGCTATCTTCTCGTAGACCTGTGGAGAGACTATTGTGGAATGTGGAATATCTACGGTAGGGGTAATCTCACTCCTCACTCCACACTCCTCACTCCTCGAAAAAAGCTCTACGATCTCATACCCGCAGGCAATACAATGTCCGATCTCGCGCTGGCCCTCGACCACGAAGAGACCTTCTTCACGGCGAAGTGAGGATTTCTGCTGCAGGGCTACAACGTGCTTGATGCGGGCGTTCTGGATGCTAGTAATGACATTTTCTTCCATAATCCGGCTGCAAAGATACTTATTTTTTAGACAAAAGAACAAAAGAAACATAAAAAATATATGGACTTATGTACTTATGTCTTAAAAAAATGTGTAATTTTGCAGGCAGATTATTAAACTTGCAAGTTATGACGTTATTAAAGAAGTGTCTGCCTGACATCCTGGCAGTGCTATTGTTTGCTATTCTGGCATTTGCTTACTTCTTTCCTGCCGATATCGAGGGAAGAATCCTCTATCGTCACGATGCCTCTGCAGGAAGGGGTGCCGGACAGGAAGGTATAGAGTATTTGGAGCGTACAGGAGAAAGGACTCGTTGGACAAACGCCCTGTTCTGTGGCATGCCAACCTACCAAATGGCTCCCTCTTATCATTCCACCAATGTGCTGGCGCAGGCCGCCAATGCCTATCATCTCTGGCTGCCGGAGAACGTGTGGTATGTGTTTGCCTATCTCCTGGGATTTTACATCCTCCTGAGGGCTTTCGACTTCCGTCAGCACCTGGCAGCACTGGGAAGTATCATCTGGGCTTTCTCTACCTATTTTCTAATCATTATTGCTGCAGGACATATCTGGAAGGTGTGGGCGCTGGCTTATCTGCCGCCGATGATTGCGGGCATCGTGCTGGCCTATCGAGGGAAATACCTGTGGGGGCTGCTGCTGACGGCTGTCTTTACGGCCTTCGAGATCAATGCGAACCATGTGCAGATGACCTATTATTATCTGTTCATCGTCTTCTTCCTCTTCATCGCCTGGCTGGTGGATGCCATCCGCAAACATGAGATGGCGCGATTCGTGAAGGCTACGGCTGTCTGTCTGGCTGGTGCAGCTATTGGCGTGTGCATCAACCTCTCGAATATTTATCATACCTGGCAGTATAGTAAGGAGTCGATGCGCGGCAAGAGTGAGCTGGTAAAGAAGAACAGTAATAACCAGACAAACAGCGGACTGGAGCGTGACTATATCACACAATGGAGCTACGGTATCGACGAGACCTGGACATTGCTGATTCCTAATGCTAAGGGTGGCGCCTCGGTGCCACTCACCCAGAGTGAAAAGGCGATGGAGAAGGCCGACAACAACTTCCTGCCCATCTATCAACAGTTGGGACAGTATTGGGGTGAACAGCCTGGTACGAGCGGTCCCGTCTATGTGGGAGCCTTTGTGATGATGTTGTTCATTCTGGGACTCTTCATCGTGAAGGGACCTGTGAAATGGGCCTTGCTGGCTGCCACGATCCTTTCGATCATGCTGTCGTGGGGTAAGAACTTCATGGGAATGACCGATTTCTTCATCGACTATGTGCCGATGTATGCGAAGTTCCGGACGGTGGCCAGTATTCTGGTCATCGCAGAGTTCACCATCCCGCTGCTGGCCATGCTGGCGCTGAAGAAGCTGATGGACGAACCGGAGCTGTTTAAGCCGCGAATGAAGTATGTGAGCATCTCATTCCTGTTGACTGGCGGTATCGCCATGTTGTTCTCGCTGATGCCATCGGCATTCTTCGACAGTTTCATATCCTCCGGTGAGCTGAAGGCACTGCAGAGTCTGCCTGCCGAGTATGTCCAGCCAGTGACGGCCAACCTGACGGAGATGCGCCAGAACGTGTTTACTTCCGATAGCCTGCGTTCCTTCTATATCATATTGGTAGGCACGGGTATCTTACTGGCGTTTATGATGGGCAAGTTGAAGAAAGAGTATGCCGTTGGTATTATTTTGGTTCTCTGTCTGGTTGATTTGTGGACGGTGAACAAACGTTACTTGAACGATCAAATGTTCGTGCCGAAGTCAGAACGTGAGGCCCCCCAGCAGAAGACGCAGACGGATGAGCTGATCCTGCGTGACCAGAGTCTGGACTACCGGGTGCTGAACCTCGCCTCGAACACCTTTAACGAGAACGAGACGAGCTTCTATCATAAGAGTATAGGCGGCTATCATGCTGCCAAGCTGCGTCGATATCAGGAGGTTGTGGAACGCTATATCAGTCCGGAGATACAACGTCTGTTCCAGGCGGTCTCAGAAGCAGGCGGTGATATGACGAAGGTGAATGGCGACAGTATCTTCCCTGTGCTGAACATGCTGAATGCCAAATATTTCATCTTCCCGTTGCAGGATGGTCAGACTGTACCCATCCAGAACCCGTATGTTTATGGTAATGCGTGGTTCGTAGACGAGCTCCGCTATGTAGATAATGCCAATCAGGAGATGGATGCCCTGGCCACGATGGACCTTCGTCATCAGGCAGTGGCCGATGCGAAATTCAAGGCACAGTTGGGTGATGCTGTGGTTCAGGACACGGCCAGCGTGGTCACTATCACGGCCTATGAACCGAACTGTCTGACCTACGACGTAAATTCCGGAAAGGGTGGTGTGCTCGTATTCTCGGAGGTTTATTACCCTGGGTGGACTGCGACCATCGACGGAGAACCTGTAGAACTCGGCCGTGTGGATTATCTGCTCCGTGCGATGCAGGTTAAGCCTGGCCGGCATGAGGTGGTGCTGAGTTTCTTCCCGAAGTCTGTGAATACTACAGAGACCTTCGCTTATCTGGCTTACGGGGTCCTGATTCTTGTGGTTTTAGGTGCCGGTTACATGGAATGGAGGAGGAGAAAGAAAGGATAGGTTTTATAGTTTAGAGTTTATAGTGAAAAAGCTACTGTCGTTGCCCCCGAATCTGGTGGAGGTGTTTCATGAGGTAACAGGACTCTCCAGTAAAGAGTATTTCTGTACGTGTGACCCTATCGGACATCGTCTCGGTAGTGGCGGTGGAACGGCATGGCTGTTGCAGGAATGTTTCAGGAGTCAGGAGCCAGGAGCCAGGAGTCTGGAGTTTGGGGAATGGCTCGCACGGGAGAAAAGGATTCTGATTCATGCGGGTGGACAGAGCAAGCGGTTACCAAGCTATGCCGTGTCTGGGAAGGTGCTCATGCCATTGCCTGTGTTCCGTTGGGAACGGGGACAGCAACTTTCGCAGGACCTAATGAGTGTGCAGCTGCCGCTCTATGAGAAGATGATGGCCATGGCTCCTGATCATATTCATACGATGGTGGTCAGCGGTGATGTGCTTGTCCGTGCAACGCAACCGCTACAGCCCATTCCGGAGGCGGATGTCGTGTGCTATGGCTTGTGGCTCGATGCCTCGGTGGCCAAAAACCATGGGGTGTTCGTCAGTAGTCGTCGTTCGCCGTCGGTGCTGAAGCAGATGCTCCAGAAACCGTCGGTGCAGACGCTGACAGAGTTGCAGAAGGATCATTTCTATCTGACAGATATCGGCGTCTGGCTTTTCAGCGACCGTGCTATCAATTTATTGATGAAACGCTCATCGGAGGCTCAGAGTAATCTCTCACCTCTCACCTCTCACTTCTCACCTCTGAAAGAATACGATCTTTACGGCGAGTTTGGCTGTGCCTTAGGTACAGACCCAACGAAGCCTGATTCCGAGATTTCCGGTCTGAAGGTGGCTGTCCTTCCGCTGGCAGGTGGGGAGTTCTATCATTTCGGCACGTCGCGGGAGATGATCTCCTCGACGATGAGACTCCAGAATCTGGTCAACGACCAACGGGAGATCATGCACTTGGACCGTAAGCCCCATCCGAGTATCTTCGTACAGAATGCCGTGGTGGAGATTCCATTCACGGAAGAGAACAGCCATATATGGATCGAGAACAGTCATGTCGGTCGCCGTTGGCATCTGACGCATGACCATGTCATCACTGGTGTGCCAGAGAATGATTGGGAGATCAGTCTGGAGCCTGGCGAGTGTATTGACGTGGTGCCGATAGGAGAAAAGGATTATGAGGTTCGCCGTTATCGTATCGACGAGCCTCAGAACAGCAATGAACTGGCAGAGCGGGCGAACTTGCGACGACTCTTTGACCAGCGGAAGGCTTTCCGTAAACAGAATTGGAGTGCACTGGCGAAGAACTGGAACCACAGCGTGTTCTATCAACTTGACCTGGCTGATGCTGCAGAACAGTTCAAGAGTCAGCAGATTCCTTTGCCACCACCTCTTCCAGACGAGGCTCCGCTGATGACGCGTATTCATGATGCCATGTTCCGTGGGGATAGCGAGAAGGCCTTCTCGCTGCTTCGCGAAGGCCTCATCTCCGTTCCAGGGGTTGCTGTGGCACAGCAACATACATCACATACATCGCTTTGTGTCGCCGAAGACCAGATCGTGTGGGGGCGCTCGCCTGTCAGGATTGATATTGCCGGTGGGTGGACTGATACGCCGCCTTATTGCTTGATGGAGGGCGGAAACGTGATGAACTTCGCCATTGAACTGAATGGCCAGCCCCCGTTGCAGGTATATGTCAAGCCGTCAAAAGATAATCATATTGTGCTCCGTAGTATTGACCTCGGTGCCATGGAGGTGGTGGAAACCACAGAACAGCTGAACGATTTCATGCATGTCGGTTCGCCCTTCTCCATTCCCAAGGCAGCCCTTGTGCTTGCAGGCTTTGGCAACGCTCAATGCTCTGCGCTCTGCTCTTCACTCGGCCCTGCCGCTTCGCTCTGCGAAGAACTTGCCCGTTTCGGCTCCGGCATCGAACTGACGCTGCTCTCTGCCGTTCCGGCAGGTAGTGGCTTAGGTACGAGCAGTATCCTTGCTGCCACGGTCTTGGGGGCTCTCAATGACTTCTGTGGTCTGGGTTGGGATAAGAATGAAATTGGTCACCGTACACTGATGCTGGAACAGATGCTTACCACCGGTGGCGGCTGGCAGGATCAGTTTGGTGGGGTGTTGGGTGGTGTGAAACTGCTGCAGACGGGTAGAGGATTCGAACAGACCCCATCCGTGAGATGGCTGCCCAATGACCTGTGGACTCAGCCGGAGTATCGGGCCTGTCACCTTTTATATTATACGGGTATCACTCGGATGGCCAAGCAGATTCTGGCGGAGATTGTCAGAAAGATGTTCCTGAACGATAACGCTGAACTCCATCTGTTGCGGGAAATGAAAGAGCATACGATGGAGATGTACGAGGCCGTTCAGCAGAATGACTTCCGAAGAATGGGATTGTTGATGCGAAAGACCTGGCAGCAGAACCAGGCGCTCGATAGTGGTACGAATCCCCCAGCCATCGCTGCTCTGACAGAACTCATCGATGACCTTTGTTTGGGTTATAAACTGCCAGGTGCCGGTGGTGGCGGCTACCTCTATATGATTGCCAAGGATCCTGAGGCCGCTGTTCGCATCAGACAGATTCTGACGGAACACCGTCAGAACAAGAATGCCCGCTTCGTGGAGATGTCCCTCTCGACGACCGGATTACAAGTCAGCAGGAGTTAAGAGGATTTGGAATTAATTATAAAGAGTTGAAGGGTGGAATTTAGGACGATAGTGGATATTCCTGAGCCGGGGTTTAGGATCGGACCTTGCGAGGAGATACTTTTCGTAGGCTCTTGTTTTGCCGACAGTATTGGACAGCGGTTCCGTGAAGAGGGCTTCCCCGTCACCGTCAATCCATACGGCACGATGTACAATCCCGCCAGCATCTTGCATACCATTGAGCGCTGGACTGCACAGGTGAAAACCGTTTTCCTCACCCTTGGCACGAACCATGTGTATCGTTTGAAGGAGACGGGCGAGATAGTAGATAACTGTGAGAAACGCCCAGCTGCTCTGTTTCAGGAAGAAGAACTCTCCGTTGACACTTGTACCGACTATTTGATGCAGGCTGTCACTCTCCTTCGTCAAGTAAATCCCGACATCCGTATTGTCCTTACGGTTAGTCCTATTCGCTATCGTAAATACGGCTATCATGGCTCGCAACTCTCCAAGGCCACTCTTCTTCTCGCAGTGGAGAAAATCCGTGTCAATCTGTGTCAATCTGTAGCTTATTTTCCTGCTTATGAGATTGTGAACGACGAGTTGCGTGACTATCGCTTCTACAAATCCGATATGCTACACCCTTCTGAACAGACAGTGGAATACATCTGGCAGCGGCTTTATGAGTCTTTTCTGAGTGATGAGGCTAAGGCCTTCATTCAGGAGTGGGCACCTCTGAAAGCTGCATTCCATCATAAGCCTTTTGATCCTGAATCGGAAGAATATAAGGCTTTTATGCATAAAACTATGTTAAAAGTAGCGGAGTTGAAGAAAAAATACTCTACCTTTGCACTTGATTTGTAAACGAAAAGAAAATGAGATACTCGATAGAAAAGGTGACGACGCTGATAGGTGCGCGCCGTTATGGTCATCATGAGGGAAATGTCCGCTGGTTGCTGACGGATAGCCGTTCCCTTTGTTTCCCGGAAGAGACATTGTTCTTTGCACTTAAGACCCAGCGTAACGACGGTCATCGGTATATCGACGACCTCTATCGTCGTGGAGTTCGCATGTTTGTCGTGGAGCAGGTTCCTGAGCATCAGGAAATCCGCTATCCCGATGCCGATTTCCTGCGCGTGCCATCGCCCTTGGCTGCCCTGCAGCGTCTGGCTGAGCGTCATCGCGATGAGTTCGACATTCCCATCATCGGTATCACGGGCTCCAATGGAAAGACGATGGTGAAGGAATGGCTCTATCAGTTGCTTCTGCCTTCGCAGAAGATTGTGCGTTCACCGCGCAGCTATAACTCCCAGATAGGTGTGCCCCTCTCCGTGTGGCTGTTGAACGAACAGACGGAGGTCGGTATTTTTGAGGCCGGCATCAGCCAGCCTGGTGAGATGTATGCCCTCCGTGACATCATCCAACCTACCATCGGCGTGCTCACCAGTTTAGGTGCTGCCCATCAGGAGAACTTCCGTTCGATGGAGGAGAAGTGCATGGAGAAACTTGAATTGATGCACGACACCGATGCGATGGTCTACTGTTCCGACAATGATATCGTGAGCCGATGTATTCGTCGTATGCAATACAAAGGTGAGATGATTGCCTGGTCACAGTGTGATGAGAACGTGGCCTTCTTCGTCAAGGAAATTGTCAACAAGGCTCCTAATACCCGTATCACCTATATCTATCAAGAGGAAGAGAATTCCTATACGATCCCTTTCATCGATGAAGCCAGTATCGAGAACTCCATCACATGTGCCGCTGTGGCTCTTCATTTGGGAGTGACACCTGCACAGTTGGCAGAGCGGATGCCCCGGCTGGAGCCTGTCGCTATGCGTCTGGAAGTGAAACAGGGACAACATGGCTGTATTCTTATCAACGATTCCTATAACAGCGATATCAACTCGCTCGACATCGCCCTCGATTTCATGCAGCGGAGAATGACACAAAGTTCTTTTGTTACTTCGCACGACGTAATTAAAGATCCGTCCCTCTGTGTCATCTTGAGTGATATCTTCCAGACTGGCACATCGGCTGAGACCCTCTACGCCCAGGTGTCTGACCTTTGTGTGAAGCGGGGCATCAACAAGTTCATCGGCATCGGACCGGAAGTCACCGCTCAGGCCGACAGAATCCAGATTGCCGACAAACAGTTCTTCGCTGATGTGAACCATTTCCTCGCTTCCAAGACCTTCAGCGACCTGCGCAACGAACTGATTCTCCTGAAGGGTTCCCGTCCGTTTGGATTTGACCGCATCACAGAACAACTTGAACAGAAGGTGCATGAGACGATCCTTGAGGTGAACCTCAACGCTGTCGTGGAGAACTTGAACTACTACCGTTCCTTCCTGAAGCCCGAGACGAAGATGGTGTGTATGATCAAGGCCGACGCCTATGGAGCTGGGGCCGTAGAGATTGCCAAGACGTTACAGGACCACCGTGTAGACTATCTTGCCGTGGCTGTAGCCGACGAAGGCGTCACCCTTCGCAAAGCAGGCATCACTGCCAATATCATGATCATGAACCCTGAGATGACGGCCTTCAAGACCATGTTCGACTACGACCTGGAGCCCGAGGTCTACTCCTTCCGTCTGATGGATGCCCTGATCAAGGCTGCCCGTAAAGAGGGAATCACTGGCTGGCCAGTTCATATCAAACTTGACACCGGCATGCATCGCCTCGGCTTCGATCCCATCAATGATATTGACGAGGTGATCGACCGTCTGCGTCATCAAAACGCCATCATTCCGCGCTCGGTGTTCAGCCATTTCGTGGGTTCCGACAGCGATGACTTCGACGCGTTCTCTGCCCGTCAGTTCGAACTCTTCGAACAAGGCAGTCAGAAGCTGCAGGCAGCTTTCAGCCATAAGATCCTGCGTCACATGGACAACTCTGCCGGCATCGAGCATTTCCCCGAACGTCAGATGGATATGTGCCGTCTCGGTCTCGGCCTCTATGGCGTTGATCCATGTGATAATCGGATGCTGCACACCGTCTCGACCCTCAAGACCACCATCCTCCAGCTGCGTCATGTGCCTGCCGGCGAGACCGTTGGCTACAGTCGTAAGGGTAAGATCGAACGCGACTCTGTCATTGCTGCTATTCCTATTGGCTATGCCGACGGCCTGAACCGTCACCTCGGCAATCGTCATGGCTACTGCCTCGTTCATGGCCAGAAGGCCGAGTACGTGGGTAATATCTGCATGGATGTGGCAATGATCGATGTGACCGACATCCCCTGTCAGGAGGGTGACCAGGTGGAAGTCTTTGGAGAGCACCTGCCTGTCACCGTGCTCAGCGATGCCATCGACACTATCCCCTACGAGGTACTCACTGCTGTCTCGAACCGCGTCAAGCGCGTCTACTTCCAGGATTAGCCTCCTAGATTGTTAATGTTCTATAACATTATCGTGCTTTTTTTTACTTTTTAAGGTTGACTGCGTCAAATGATGTAGTCAATATTTTTAAACTTTAACTATATGAGACAGATTCTTATGATGGTAGCTGCGTTTGTAGCAGTTACAGCAAGTGCACAGGTGACAGAGGACTTCAAACCTGCCACCACCAATCAGGAGGGACATCAGTATCCCATGGTCAACTCACAGCGTATGGTTCGCGCCCAAATTTCCGCCCCGGAAGCCACGAGTGTGAAGCTCGACATTGGCGGCGTGAAGTACGATCTGGTGAAAGACGAGAACGGTGTATGGACAGGTGAGTCGGCTCCTCAGGACGAGGGATTCCACTATTATCAGTTGAACATCGACGGTGCTTCGGTGCCTGATCCGGGCAGCAAGTACTACTATGGCGCCAGTCGTTGGGGTAGCGGTATTGACATCCCCGCAGCCGACGAAGACTTTTATATGGTGAAGAACGTGCCGCAGGGCTCTGTCAACGAGGTTTATTACTGGTCGACAGTCACTGAGTCGATGCGTCACGGATACATCTATCTGCCTGCAGAGTATTATGCCAACCCCGACAAGAGGTTCCCCGTGCTCTATTTGCAGCATGGCATGGGTGAGAACGAGACGGGCTGGAGCGCTCAGGGTAAGACGGGTATTATCATGGACAACCTGATTGCCGATGGCAAGGCTGTGCCCTTCATCATCTTCATGGACAATGGTCTGAATGCCCGCCGCCCAGGTGAGCAGCCGATGGGCTTCGGTGGTCCGCGTCCTGGTGGCCCTCGTCCGCAGGGAATGCCTCAGGGTGGTCCTCGCGGCCAGCGTCCCGGTGGCCCCCAGGGAGGTCCCCGTGGTGAGCGTCCCCGTATGGGTGGTGCTGACTTCGCCCGAATGGCCCGTCGTATGGGTGGTGCTTTCGAGGAAGTGCTGATCAAGGACGTCATCCCGATGGTCGAGAAGAACTACCGTGTGATAGCCGATAGCGAGCACCGTGCGATGGCCGGTCTCTCGATGGGTGGTATGCAGACCCACGGCATCACGCTGAACAACCCCACCACATTTGCCTATGTAGGTATCTTCAGCGGTGGCACCATCGGTGCCGATGAGCTGACAGACGCTGCTGACTTCAAGAAGACCAATAAGGTGCTCTTCATGAGTGCCGGCGGCAAGGAGACGGGTATGGCTGAAGGTGAGAACAGCGTTGGCAAAGTGGCTGAGGATCTGAAGGCCATCGGCATCAATGCCCACAGCTATATCTCGCCCGAGACGGCCCATGAGTGGCAGACCTGGCGCCGCAGTCTTTATCAGTTCGCACAGTTGCTTTTCAAATAATAAGCCCCTTTTTACTCACATTCCTGTTACGTTAACGTTTGAGTAAGAAAAATATAGCGAAATGCGTGGCGTTTCGCTATATTTTTGTAACTTTGCACCCGTAAGCGCTAAAACATATTAATATCGATATTAAAAGAAAATGGAACAAGTATTTAGTTACATTATCAGTTTGGGGGCATCGGTGATGATGCCGATCCTCTTTACCATTATCGGACTGTGTATCGGCATGAAGTTCGGTAAGTCGCTCAAGAGCGGCCTTTATGTGGGTGTCGGTTTCGTGGGACTGGGCATCGTGACGGCCCTGCTGACCAACAACTTCGGCAGTCCGCTGAGTGAGATCTCGCGCCTTTACGACCTGCAGCTCGGTGTGTTTGACATGGGCTGGCCGGCTGCGGCAGCCGTCGCTTATAATACGGCCGTGGGTGCACTGATCATTCCCATCTGTCTGGGCGTGAACTTCCTGTTGCTTATTACTAAATGTACGCGTACGGTGAACATCGACCTGTGGAACTACTGGCATTTCGCCTTCATCGGCGCTGTGGCCTATTTCGTGATGGACCAGAGTCTGGCCTGGGGCTATTTCGCTGCTATCGTGTGCTACATCAATACCCTGGTGATGGCCGACCTGACTGCCTCGAAGTTCCAGGGCTATTACGACGATATGGATGGTATCTCCATCCCGCAGCCGTTCTGCCAGAGCTTCACGGCCTTTGCCATCGGCATCAACTGGCTGTTGGATAAGATCCCTGGCTTCTCGAAGCTCGATATCGATGCCGAGGGCTTGAAGAAGAAGTTCGGTGTGCTGGGTGAGCCCATCGTACTGGGTGTCATCGTGGGTGCGCTGATTGGTGCCGTAGCCCAGCTAGATATCAAGAAGGTGCTCTTCCTGGGTGTGACGATGGGTGCTGTGATGGAGCTGATACCAAGAATCACGAAACTTTTCATCGACGGTCTGAAGCCGATTGCCGAAAAGACGCAGGAGGTGGTTCAGAAGAAGTGGGCCGGCAAAAAGGTGTATATCGGTATGTCGCCCGCGCTGGTGATTGGTCATCCTACGACGCTCGTGGCTTCGCTGATCTTGATCCCCCTGGCCCTGCTGATGGCTGTGGCCCTGCCTGGCAATGAGTTCCTGCCGCTGGCATCGCTGGCCGGCATGTTCTATGTGTTCGTGATGGTACTGCCCTATACGAAAGGTAATGTGGTGAAGACGCTGATCGTCGGCATCGTTGCTGTCGGCATCGGCCTGTGGTTTGTCACCGATATGGCTCCCGCCTTCTCTCAGGCTGCCCAGGAAGTATATGCCCAGACGCAGGATCCTGCCGCCAAGATTCCTGAAGGTTTCCAGGCTGGTGCCCTCGACTTCGCCTCGTCTCTGTTCGGATGGGTCATTTATAAGTGCGTGAACAACCTGGCGTATGTAGGTGCCGCCGTGCTGACGCTTATTACCATCGGTATGGTGTTCTGGAACCGCAAGCTCATCGTGGCCGATGAGAGCGCATCGAAATCTGAAGAATGAACAAATGAAATATACAACAATTATGAAGAAAACAATTCTTTCAATCGCAGGGGCAATAGCCCTTTCGCTTCCTGCTGCCAATGCGCAGGAGGCCGACAGGTACGTAGGTGCACAACACGTCAAGTTCCAGACGGCCTGCCATCCTGAGGATGTGAAGCGCTACGACACCAAGCTGCTCCGTGAGCGCTTCGTGATGGAAAAGGTGATGGCACCCGACTCCATCCTGCTCACTTACTCCCACTATGACCGCTTCATCTTCGGTGGAGCGATGCCCGTGAATACCACGCTGACGCTGGAGAACTTCTGGGAGTTGGGTCTTGATGTCGACAACACCATCAAGGAGAAGTATTTTATGTACAACCGTGAGCTCGGTGTGGTGAACTGCGGCTTGGGCGACGGTGTAGTAATCGTCGACGGTAAGGAGTATGCCCTCTCGCCGAAGGAGGCTCTCTACATCGGTCGCGGCCATATCGGCAAGGACCAGGATGTGAACAAGAGCGTTCAGTTCCGTTCCAAGGATGCCAAGAATCCTGCTAAGTTCTATCTGAACTCGGCCACCGCTCACCAGCACTACAAGACACAGTGGATCACACTTGACGGCCGCAAGGGTTCGCTGAAGGCTGCCGTCTGGGGACCTGTCGGCTCGCTGGAGGAGTGCAACAACCGTACGGTCTATAAGCTCATCGTGAACGATGTGCTGGAGGAAGGCCCCTGCCAGTTGCAGCTCGGTCTGACACAGCTCAATCCCGGTGCAGCTTGGAATACGATGCCGCCTCATACCCACGGTCGTCGCATCGAGGCCTATTATTATTTCAACCTGCCTGCCGAGCAGACCATCGCCCATATCATGGGTCAGCCTGAGGAGAGCCGTGTAGTCTGGTTGCACAATGACCAGGCCATCATGTCGCCCGAGTGGTCGATGCACGCCGCTGCAGGTACCTATTACTATACCTTCATTTGGGGTATGGCCGGCGAGAACCTTTACTATAACGACAAAGATAACATCCCCGTAATTGATATCAGATAATATGGCACCAGTACAAACTATCAAGATGTCCAACTTCCGCTGGGTCATCTGTGCGTTGCTCTTCTTGGCAACCACCATTAACTATATGGACCGTCAGGTCTTGTCACTAACATGGAAAGACTTTATCGCCCCAGAGTTCCACTGGACTGACGGCGACTACGGTACGATTACCGGTATGTTCTCCCTCTTTTATGCCATCGCGAACCTCTTTGCCGGCAAGTTCATCGACTGGATGGGCACGAAGAAGGGTTATCTCATTGCGATCTTCGTATGGTCTCTCGGTGCCGTACTCCACGCTGGCTGTGGCTGGGTGGCTATGACCGCTGAGGGTTACGACTCTGTGGCTCAGCTGGGTCAGCTGACGGGTGATGCTGCTGTGGCCATCGCCACCATCTCTGTGTGGCTCTTCCTGAGTTGCCGTCTGATTCTGGCTGTCGGTGAGGCAGGTAACTTCCCTGCAGCCATCAAGGCGACTGCCGAGTACTTCCCGAAGAAGGACCGGGCTTTCTCCACTTCTATATTTAATAGTGGTGCCTCTGTAGGTGCTCTCGCTGCTCCTGCCACTATCCCCCTGCTGGCCCGTGCCTGGGGTTGGGAGATGGCATTCATCATCATCGGTTGCCTCGGCTTCATCTGGATGGGCCTGTGGATGTGGCTTTATGAGAAGCCCCGTCACAACAAGCGCGTGAACCAGGCTGAGTTGAACTATATTGAGCAAGATTCCGATTTGGCAGAGGTGCAGGATCGTGAGACTGTGAAGGAAGAGAAGGTGATTCCGTTCCTCGACTGCTTTAAGTACAAGCAGACCTGGTCGTTCCTCGTGGGTAAGTTTATGACCGACGGTGTGTGGTGGTTCTTCCTGTTCTGGGCACCCGCCTATTTCAGCGACCAGTATGGTTATACCTCCGACTCCACGATGGGTATCCTGCTCATCTTCACCCTTTATGCCATTGTGACCATTCTCTCCATCGGCGGTGGTTATCTGCCCACATATTTTGTCGACAAGAAGGGTATGAATCCCTATCTGGGCCGTATGCGTGCCATGCTGATCTTCGCCTGCTTCCCCGTATTAGGACTGTTTGCGCAGCCGCTCGGTGCTTATAGTGCCTGGTGGCCTGCTATCCTGATTGGTCTGCTTGGTGCTGGACATCAGGCATGGAGTGCCAACCTGTTCTCGACCATCGGTGACATGTTCCCGAAGTCGACGATTGGTACGATTGTCGGTCTCGGTACGATGGCAGGCGGTATCGGTTCGATGTCGATTAACCTCGGATCTGGTCGCTTTTTTGATTGGGCTGCCGCTCAAGGCGCCAACTTTACCTTCTTCGGCTTCGAGGGTAAGCCCGCTGCCTACATGGTGGTGTTCTGCATCTGTGCCGTGGCTTATCTCATCGGCTGGTGCATCATGAAGGCCCTTGTACCGAAGTACAAGCCCATCGTAGTAGAGTAAGAAAAGAATAACAGTGATAATGTTTGAGGGGTATTCATTAGAAATACCCCTCAAATATTGTATAAGGTAGAAATCCTTGTTTCACCAGCGTGCCTACGAGTTCCCTTGACATGGCTTCGTTGTCCTTGCGGGTGTAACGGATATCGGTGAAGACCTGGGCGAGCGTCTCTTTGTGGTTGATGCGGACGAAGTGCTGGTTCTCGGGCAGGTGCTCTTTATTATAATAATAGGTGTCGATATCCTGACCCATATAGTCGTTGTAAGTCTCCTGATGCACGAAGCTCTCCAGGGGCAGACGGTCGGTGAGTTCCGGATTCTCGTCGGGCCAGCCAACGGTGAGCGTAGCGACAGGCATCGTGAGCTTCGGCAACTGTAAGATGTCTATAATCTGCTGAGGCTGATAGACCGTGGTGCCGAGATAGCAGTAGCCAAGTCCTTCTTCGTCCATGAGGTTGCAGAGTGTCTGTGTGTAGAGTAGGGCATCGGTGGCAGCGTTGATGAACGACAGAAAATTATCGTAGCCGGGCTCCGCATTCCTACATTTGGCCCAGAAACTGGTGCGGTTAAAGTCTGCACAGATGGTGAGCACCACAGGCGCTTCCTTCACCATCGGCTGGTTGAAGTGGGCTGGCGCGAGTTTCTCTTTCATCTCCTTGGAACGGGTAACGATGACGCTGTAGAGCTGCAGGTTACCCATGGTCTGAGTACGGGCTGCCTCAGTCATCAGACGGTTGAGCAACTCTTCGCTTACGTCCTTGTCCGCATACTTGCGGATGGTCTTTCTTGTCAATATTGTCTTCATATTTATACAGATTATGGCGCAAAGGTAGTGAAAGTTTTCCAAAACGGAACACTTTTCTTCAAAAAACCTTGTAAAGTTTCCCAAAATAGAAAA
>JAEETC010000238.1 GCA_016286585.1 Prevotella sp.
AGGTCGGCTTCAAAGAAGAGTAAGAAGCCGGCCACTATGAGCAGGGCCACAAGCCACGTAGTGATTGATAAAAATCGTTTCATTATTTCTACCTGTTTCTTACAAACTATCATAAATCGGCTACAAAGTTACCCATTATTTCTCACTTTACGCCATATTTGCCGAATTAATTTGCAAAAACAGGAAGCCTTGTCATCTTATGCGGTCGTACCATTCCTTCAGCACACCGCGGGGCGTACCCTTCGAGACCAAGGCATCGAGGGCCTCACGGGCTTCACGCTTACGCCCCAAACGGAGCAGGACATCGACCATAGAAACTGTATAGTCAGCATGCTCAGGACGACGGCGCACGGCTTCTCCCCAGTCGTAGACGGCCACCTCGTACTGCTGCAGTTCCGTCTCATAGGCAGCACGGGCGGCATAGGCGTCAGCACTATCGGGGAACATCTGAACAATGTGGTTCAGTTCGTCGACAGTATCCGACTTCCGCCCCATCTTCTGCAACACATGGGCCAGTCCCAGACGGGCTTCCAGATGCAGGGGCTCGATGGCGAGGAACGCATCGTAATCGGCCTTCGCCTCTGCATAGTGACGCAACTTCTCATGAACGTAGGCCCGAAAATAGAGGGCTGCAAGATTCTTGTCGTCAGCACGCAGGATACCACCATACTCCGCCAACGCATAGTCCCATCGTTCCAACTGGATATCGGCCTCCGCCTTACGCAAACGGAGGTCGATATTATTAGGATCCTTCTTTAGACTGGCGCTGAGCGTTTCCAATGAATCACGCCACTCCTGCCTCGTCTGCGCACCTGCAGTACTCAGGGACAAACTGAATAGTATACAGAATAAATATCTCAATGTTCAATGTTCATTAATATAATTGACAATCCACTCTCCTACCTCACGGGTGCCGTAATGCTTACCACCTTCCACCTGTATTTCTGGTGTGCGCACATTCGCATCGAGCGAAGCGTTCACGGCCTCACGAACGAGGGCACCTTCCTTCTCCAGTCCGAAGTGTTCCATGAGCATAGCGGCAGAGAGAATCTGTGCCAAGGGGTTGGCGAGGTTCTGTCCTGCTGCCTGTGGCCAGGAGCCGTGAACTGGCTCAAACAAAGGTGTGTGCTCACCCAACGACGACGAGGGCTGCAGTCCCATCGAACCCGTGATGCACGAGGTCTCATCGGTAAGGATGTCGCCGAAGGTGTTCTCCGTCACGATGACATCGAAGAAACGGGGCTCTGTCAGCACTCGCATCGAGGCATTGTCGATGAACATATAGTCAGTTTTTACCTCAGGATACTCCTTTTCTATCTCCTGGGCGATCTGTCGCCACAGACGACTGGAGGCCAGCACGTTGGCCTTGTCCACGACCGTCAGATGACGCTTACGTTTCATGGCCATATCAAAGCCTAAGCGGACGATACGCTCGATCTCTGGACGAGTATAAATATCGGTATCGTAGGCCATATTGTCATCCTGATGCTTCTCGCCGAAATACATACCGCCCGTCAGCTCGCGCAGCACCACGAAGTCTGCCCCACGAATAAGTTCGTCCTTCAGCGGCGACTTGTGCAGCAGACAATCGAAGGTTGCCACTGGACGCACGTTGGCAAAGAGTCCGAGTTTCTTACGCATGGCCAGCAGACCTGTCTCAGGACGGATCTTGGCCGTTGGATTGAGGTCGTACTTCAGGTCACCCACAGCGGCAAAGAGCACGGCGTCGGCACGCATACACACCTCGTGCGTGCTGTCAGGATAAGGGTCGCCCACCTCGTCGATGGCATGGGCACCACAGATGGCATACTCGTATTCAAACTGGTGTCCGCACTTCTTGGCAATCGCGTCGAGTACAGCCACGCCTTGTTTCATAATCTCAGGGCCGATACCGTCGCCCTCAAGAATCGCAATCTTTAAGTTCATAGTTCGTTCTTATTTTCGTTTTCGTAAATGTTCAGCATTTTAAAGGTAGCCTTGATGGCCGCTTCCGTCTGGTCAGCATCCAGGCCGCGGGTACGGATGATCTTACCATTGTCGTTCCAAGTGATGACCGTCTGTACGAGAGCATCGGTACGACCGCCCGGCGGAATGGTGACAGCATAGTTCTGCAGGATGGGGAATGTACGGTTCAAGTACTTCTTGTAGATATAGCGCAACGACTTCACGAAGGCATCGTACTGACCGTCACCCGTGGCACTCGCCTCGTATTCCTGACCATTGATCTCCACCTTGATGTTCGCACCCGGCTTCAGACCATAAGCCGTAGAGACAACATAGCTGACGAGCTTCACCTTATCTTCAGGGGCATCGTGCTTCAGCACATCGCTGACGATGAAGGGCAGGTCGTCCTGCGTCACACGTTCTTTCTTGTCACCGAGTTCGGTAATACGCTGGGTGACGCGCTTCGTCTGTTCCGGGGTCAGTTCCAGTCCGAGTTCCTCGAGGTTCTTAATGATGTTCGCCTTACCGCTATTCTTGCCCAGGTCATATTCCCGACGACGCCCGAAGCGCTCCGGCACGAGGGCATTCTGATAGAGCCCGTTCTTCTTGTCGCCGTCGGCATGTACACCTGCCACCTGTGTAAAGACGTTGTCGCCGATGATAGGCTGGTTAGGGGCTACGGCGATGCCGCTATAGCTCTCCACCAGTCGGGAGATGTCGTTGAGTTTGTCCTCGCGGATGTTCGTCTTGGCATTGAACTGGTCTTTGAGGATCACCTGCACACTCGACAGCGGCGCATTGCCACAACGCTCACCCAGACCGTTTACCGTCACATGGAGTCCTTTTGCACCGCTGAGTACGGCGGCGAGGGAGTTCGAGACGGCAAGGTCGTAATCGTTGTGGGCGTGGAAGTCGAAATGGGTATCGGGATAGCGCTTCATCATCTTACGGAAATACTCGATACATTGCAGGGGATTCATGATGCCGAGAGTGTCGGGAAGCATGAAGCGGCGGATACCAATGTCACAGAGGGCATCCATCACCTCATAGACATAGAAAGGAGAGTCCTTCATGCCGTTCGACCAGTCCTCCAGATAGAGATTTACGTTCATACCCTTGCTGCGGGCGTATTTCACCGTCTGGGTGATGTCCTCGATATGCTCCTCGGGAGTCTTCTTCAGCTGCTCCTGACAATGGCGCAGAGACCCCTTTGCCAACAGATTGACGGTCTTACAGCCACAAGAGTCGATCCAATCGATACTCTGACCACCATCAACGAAGCCGAGCACCTCCACCTGGCTGAGTTTATCAATCTTCTCCGCAAAGCGACAAATCATGCGCACGGCCTCCTTCTCTCCCTCCGACACGCGTGCCGAGGCCACCTCGATACGGTCCACGTTCAGGTCGTTGAGAAGCATGCGGGCGATGATGAGCTTCTCGTGTGGTAGGAAACTCACGCCGCTGGTCTGCTCGCCGTCGCGCAATGTGGAGTCCATAATCTCCACGAAAGGCTGAAGGCGCTTGTATTGGCCTACTTGTTCTGCTGTTCCCATTGTTCGGTCTTGTTTTGGTTCTCCATCAGGAAGTCAATGTCGTCGAGGCCGTTCATCAAACAATGCTTCTTGTAGCCGTTGATATCGAAATGCTCACTACGCCCTGTGGCTTTATTGGTCACAGTCTGATGAGGCAGATCGACCTCCACCAGCGTTCTCGGATCACTCTGAATGCTCTGAAACAACTCTGCAAGGAAATCCTCTGAGACCACCACAGGCAGCACGAAGTTGTTCAGTTCGTTGTTCTTGTGGATATCAGCGAAAAACGAGCTGATGACCACACGGAAACCATAGCCAGCGATAGCCCAGGCTGCATGTTCGCGGCTCGATCCCGAACCGAAGTTCTTGCCCGCCACGAGGATACAGCCAGAATAGGTCGGGTC
>JAEETC010000239.1 GCA_016286585.1 Prevotella sp.
TTTAGAATGAGATCGTGAACGAGCCGCCCAGGATAAAGGTGTGGCGGTTCTTCTTGACGCTCTTCGAATTCTCCAGCACATCTAGGGGTAGATCTTTCGAAATTTCTGGGAATGCATAGTGATAATAGCCCAAAGGACAGTAATTCAAGGTGTAGGTCTTGCGCGAGAAATCGTAGTCGAAGAACAGTTTCCAGGCAAAGTTTTCCTTGTAGGCATAGGTCAGCGAAATGCCTGTGCCATACTTCATGGTGTTGTTGGCGCTGACGGTGAAATAATCCCATTCCGTCTCGTAGTCGCCCATATACCGGATGTTAATGGCATTGTAATCATCGTCGAGGTCATAGTCCCAACTGCCACCCTTAGCTGTGGCATTCAGGTCGATCTCCTGCATGATGCTTCGACCTATCAGCAGCTTGCTGCCCAAGGCAAACCTGCGTGACAGGGGCAGATTGAAGTAAAGACCGATGTCGCCAGCGAACTCTGTCAGGTGATCGCTCTTAATGGTCATCTCCACCTCATCCAAGAAAGGCTTGTGAGTGCCATCGCCGTTGGCAATCAATTCCAGATCTTCATAGCTGCTCATATTTAAATAGGTGTCAATCAGATCACTCCAGGCATAGTTTTCGATACCGTCCCAACCCTTGATAGGAGCCGCATTGACACGCAGGCGTCCGCCAATACCTATATATTTATTAAAGAAGTAGGCACCCTCGGCTGCTACGGCAGTAGAGGCCTGGAATTTCAGGTTGAAAGCCTTGTCTTCATCATCCAGATCGGTAAATGACATATCTTCCATATCAAAGTCGATATTCTTAGAGCCGAAGCCGATACCCATCGAGATGCTGAAGAACGAAGGATGGTCGATGATGCTCTTCTCGCCGCTGATGTCGCCACGCAGCAGACCCTTGCCCTTGAACAACACGTCGCTCAGGGCGTATGCCAGCTCGGTAGACATGATACCGATGCCCGCACCAGAGAGAACGTCGCTCACCCAGTGGCGGTTGTTCAACACACGCATCACACCCGTCGCCGTTGCCACACCAAAGCCTGCCACAGAGTACCAAGGCGAACGCGTCATACCGTATTCCTTGTGCAAGATAGTGGCACCCACGAAGGCCGTTGCCGTGTGACCAGAGGGCCAGGAGTTGGCGGTACTTCCGTCTGGGCGCATCTCCTTGGCCGTGTATTTGATACCGTTGACGAAGCCCGCCATGATACCATACGACATGAGGGCCGATGCAAGGTAACGGCCCCAGTCGCTACGGCTCTCCACGCCAGCTATCTTCAGGCCCGTGGTCATCACAGGACCAAAGAACTGCGAGTAGTCATCGATACCCGTCTTGAAGTCCGTCAGTAGCACATGCTTGTTGTCGCCCGTATTCTGTCGGAAAGCGGCTTTCTCGCTCTTGGCAATGATTCCTGCCAGGAAGACGGGTACGCCAACAAACGTCAGATCGTCCATCACCTTATAGGGTTTCACACCTGGGTTGGTACGCATCCACGTCCAGTTTTCCTTGGCCCAAGGGGCGTGGTCATCCAATTCCAATTCTGGTCGGTAGCTGTTGTTTGTGACGGTTACCAACGTTGGCGTCATCTCGGGTACAGTCAACTTCAACGGCTCCATGTCGCGATAGTCGTTGGCCGATGCACTTGTAATGCCACAGAAACTCAGAATGGCGGCAAACATCAAAAAGCGCTTCTTCATATTCATCTTATTTCTAGTTTTATTATTCGAACGGAGTATTGTTATCTTTTGTTCGTAGTTTTTGCTACTTTTGACCGCAAAGATACGACTATAATCGCATAATTAAGAGGGAGCAACACATTTTAACACATTTTCTGCCGCCTTCCTATTAGCCTTTGAATGGGAGCTAATGGATGATGTGCGCTTCGTCGGCGAAGGCGAGCATCTCGCGATCGCCACGACTGTCACCATAGGCAATGAGGTGATAGTCAGAACGATCTGGGTGAAGGGCAAGGATACGGCGCACCTTCTCCTGACCATAGCAATTGGGCGTAAGAAAGCGACCTGTTAGGAGGCCGTCGATTATCTCTATCTGAGTGCCGACAATGGTAAAGGAAGGGAAAAACGGCTGCACCCAGTTGTCGATGCTGGCACTGACGATGAGCACCTTGGAACCTTCTGCCTGTGCTTGTTCCAGCAAACGAACCATCTCTGGTCTCAGCAGATGGCGAGAGCTGTGGGCGAAGTCCTTGCAAAGGCGATTGAACTCGTCGATGGTCATCCCCTTGAAGAACCAAGAGAACACGCGCTGTTTCGTCTTTCCATTATCATAGAGTCCCAGCTTCATCAGCACCAACAGAGGGGCATGGAGCAGGAAGCCCAGTATGAAACGGGGTGTGCCACAGGCAAAGCGGATAAACTCGATCAGAGTGTCGCGGGTGGTGAGGGTGCCGTCGAAGTCGCAAGCGTATAGTTTCATTGTTTACAGTTTACAGGAGTTTTGGTGAAGGGATGCGGTCGATGATCTGCTTGACTGCCCAGGAGAGGCCGATGGCGGCCACGAAATAGAGCATCAGGCCGTCGTAGGCATCACGCTGCCAGGCGACGGTGATGAAGAGCTTGCGGGCAATGGGATGGGCCACGAACATGGCGGCGGAATAGGTGCCGAACCACACGAGGACCTTCATCACAGCCTCCGGCAGCACCTTTACCATCGCCACCGTACCAACGATAATCAGCACGGGAATCAACAGCCAGGAATGGAAGTTGAAGCTCATGGCAATGACGAGGGGGATGGCAGAGAGGAAAAGAATAGTGTGGAATATAGCGCTCGATCTTTGGTAGCTTGCTACCGAAGGGACGCATGAATGTGGAAAATGCCTTCCACAAAGAACACCTAGTCCAAATGGCAGCATCCCGCCGATGAAGTTGTAGCGCAGACGGTTGAGCGTGTCGCCATCAGGATCGCAGAAGACCTGTAGTAGCCAACATGCGGCAATCAGCACGACCACCCACCACGAACTCCGTCGATAGAGCAACAGCCGATAAACGATGTAGAGCTCCATCATCAGTCCGAAGAACCAGTAGATGCCAGGCCAGATGATCTTATCTGGCTCAGGAAGCACGTTGATATACATGAGCAGTTGGGCGATGACGTTGTCCCAATGATAGGGGAATCGCCCTGGCGTGACGGCATCGACCATGATGAACAGCACAAAGCCCACGATGAGCATGCGCAATAGTTTCAGATAGTGGTAGCGGAGGAAATTGGAGGGGTTGGGGGAGGTCTCGTATTTCTTGATCAGGCCATAGCCGCTGAGGAAGAGGAACACAGGCACGCCATAGTGTCCGAAGAAGGAGAGCAGATGCATGGGAAGGAACTCATCTGGGTTGGTCAACACCTCCCACAGACGGTCACAGCGCCCATCCACGAACTGATATTCGTTCTCTTTCACGATGCCCTTCACGTAGTGGCAATAGTTATGCAGCATGATGCCGAGGATGGCGATGCCACGCATCGCCGTACACTCCGTCCGTGTCAGTAGCTCTTTCATTTCTTCAGTTGGTTATAATCGGTAGTGCCTTTGAGGATCCGAGGGCGTTTTAAGTCATAGTCAGGACTGATGACATTCAGTTCAGAACGATAGAGAGGTGTGGAGATGCCTCCCAGATAGAGTAGGAAATGAGGCAGCGCGTCGATCATCATTGGACGGTCTTTGGCCTCTTGTATCGCCTTCCACCCGTATGGATGGTGCTCGATATACTGGGGTGAGCCCCAAACCCAGAAGGGAATCTCCATCTCGTTACGGGCCAAGGGATAGTCGATGTCGGCATTATGGCGACGACCATTCGTATAAGGCGGGTTGTCGAACACCTCCTCGCCGTGGTCTG
>JAEETC010000240.1 GCA_016286585.1 Prevotella sp.
TAAACATTGTTAGTCTTTCTTTCATAAAATCTCTCTCTTTGGTTATTAAATATATAAATAATGTGTAATTAGTCTAATTCCTCGTCTCACCTCCACGCCGGAGGCAGCCGCTTTCAGGCTTTTGGCCCGATACAGCTTGCAAAAATACTGCATATATTTCTGAAAAACGAATAATTTTATAAAAAAGATACAATTGACTACCATTTTTTAACATTTCGAGCCTTTTCAATTGATTTATATCGTTGAATAAGCAGACTATTTTAAGTTTTAGTAGACTCAGACTTGTCTTATATCAAGCTCCTTAATGACACTTTTAGAAAAGAAAACTTGTATATATCGATAGAAATGACTACTTTTGCAAAATAAAACTAAAAAAGTAATAACAAATTAACGATGAAACGACTGTTCTCTCTATTGATGATCATGACGATTCTTGTGGGAGCCGCCAAAGCTTCTGACCGCAAGGAGTCTGAAATGCGGGCCATCGCCATTCAGCAACTGTTTGGTTCGATGACACGAAACGGGTATGGGGATACCAAAATTAACCTTGTGAAAAAGGACAGATATCTCTCCATCTATAGTGCGGACCATCGCGGATTTGTTGTGATAAGCCGTGATAACACTTTTCCCGCCATTCTTGGGATGTCGGATTCAAGAATAGACGACAGCAACCTACCTGACGGATTCCGCTGGTGGCTCGTTGAAGTCAGCCGCTCAATGAGAGAGCGACTTGAAACAGGCAACTGGTATTCACGCACTCGTTCTGCGATGGCGGTGAAGCCTTTGATAGAGACAAGATGGAACCAGGTTACACCTTATAACCTGAAATGTCCCAAGATATCTGAAAAAAACTGTCCCACAGGATGTGTAGCCACAGCAACTGCACAAATCATGAAGTACTACAGCTATCCTGCCCAGGGAAAGGGTATTGGAAACTATCAAATAGACGGACAGGCAGAAACGGGAGAAATCAGCAGCATCTATGACTGGGGCAATATGAAGAATACCTATTCTAAAGCCCAGACAGAGTTGACTGCCGAGACTGAGGCTGTAGCCACATTAATGTTTGATGCCGGAGTATCCTCAGGCATGAATTATTCAGACAAAGGCAGTGCTTCATCATTGATACAGTGTGCCCAAGGATTCGTCGACCACTTCGAGTACGACTCGCTGTCGTTGCAGTTTATGTCCCGCCTTTTCTACAATGAAACAGAATGGAAAGGAACCATGATCGAGGAATTAGTCAACAAGCGTCCTATCCTTTATTCCGGTAACCCAGAAGACAAGAGTACAGGCCACGCCTTTATATTCGACGGCATCGATGACGATGGGTTGGTACATGTCAATTGGGGATGGGGCGGCAATTGCGACGGCTATTTCGACATGTTCATTCTTGTTCCAGGTAAAGGGGCTGACCAGGATGGAGACTACAGTTATTATAATCAGGCTATCATCGGATTCAACCCCACAAACACGCCAGACGAAGGTACAGAGGAGCATTCCACATGGGTTTCCGACACCATCTGTAGATTCTCTATAGACGAGGCAGACTCTCTGGTGTTGACAGCCCGAGGCATCTTTAATCTGAGCTACCGTTCTTTCCGGGGGAAACTGTTAGTAACGATGGATCATACCAACGGCAGAGAAGAGGACAGTTGGTCGATTACACTCTATAATACGGAAGCCGAAGATTGTCACCCTGTCAGATCGCTATACGGGTTTGTCTTTAATGATGATGACAGAGACCAATATGGGAGTGAGAAGATTTTCGGTCTTGCCAGCGACGACATCATACCTGGCAAGTACATAGTCACACTTGCCACTCAGGCTCTTCATGAAAAGGAGCCATCACCCATCAGATACTATGATGGCATCATCTGTCAATATACCTTGGTAAAAGATGACGACGGGTCGATCACGATAAAGGAAAGCATACCATTGTCCATTGATCAGGTAAGAAGCGACCATCGGCTCGCCTGTTCTAAGGTTTATGACCTGCATGGCCAACAAGCCTCAGACGGCATGCGCAAAGGAATCTACATCCAGAATGGCAAGAAAATCATCAGATAAGATGTTAAAGAATCTTATAATTGGGGCATTCATCGAAAACGCATGGGATGGTTCCAATAAATGATGTATCTTTGCATCGTCAAAAGGTTAATAGATTGTTTTATTTTTATTAGCTTGCAGAGATGCCCGCTAATAAGCACAAAAAGAAAACGTGAGGGGAGTCCACAGTGATGTGCACTCCTTTTACTATTCTAATAAGGGGCAACCGAATGGCTGCCCCTTATTTTTATGACGATGTCTCTCTTACTTCACTTGGATGACGAGGTACTTGCTGGTAGACCAGAAAGCCTGCGGGTCGGTGATGCGGAGCACATACTGCTTATTGGCATCGCGCAGGAGCGTATAAGAGCTGGCGGGATGGGCCGTCAGAATCTCGGCAGACGAGCTGAAGAGTTTGATCTCCTTGTCGATGCGGATATCAATCTTCGTGAAGTAGCTCTTGTCGTAATTGGCCTGAAGCACCTTACCCTTCACCAGAATGTTGTGATCCTTCAGCTCACTCTTGGTGCCAAAGACGAACCAGGCGGTGTTCAGTTCCTTATCCTGCGTAGAGATTGTCTGTGCCTTCTGGGTATTCTCCTGCTTCAGCGAATTGACATTATCGTTCAGACCGGCCACCTGCTCGTCGAGTTCGGCGATGTGGATGTCCTTCGCGTCAAGTTCCTCACGCAGAGCCTGGAGTTGCTTATCCTTGACCTCCATCTGCTCGGTAAGGTTGTCGATGATTTTCTTCAGCTGATCGCCCTTGACGGTGCTCTCGCGTACCTGCTGCTTCAGTTTGTTGATGAGCTCCTTATTCTGCTTCATCACGCTCTGGATGAACTGCACGTTCTCCCTGATGCGCTGCGATGTGTTGGTGCCCTCACCCTCCTTAGCCAGCGTCACACGGTTCTGGGCCTCGGTAATCTCACGGAAGCCCTCCTCAATGTCGCTGAGGGTGGTCATCATGTCGTTGATCTCATTGTCTTTCTGGGCAATAATCTGCTCCAGCGAGTCACGCTGCATGAGTGCGGCCTGCTCTGCTTTCTTCACTCCGTCGTTGCAACTTGCAACCATCAGGCCTCCAAGGGCCAGTATAAACAGTTTTTTCATAACGTTTGATTTATAATTTGATTTGTTTATGATTAATCTCTTCTTCCTGCCAAGACGATAACGATCTCACCCTTGGGCTCCGTCTCCGTGAAATGGGCGATCACCTCCTCAAGGCTACCACGAACACTCTCCTCATGCACCTTCGAGATTTCCCGGCAGACACTGACCTGACGGTCGGAGCCGAACACCTCGGCGAACTGCTGGAGAGTCTTCACCAGACGGTAGGGCGACTCGTAGAACACCATCGTGCGCGGTTCTGTCTGAAGCGACTCCAGACGGGTCTTACGCCCTTTCTTCTGAGGCAGGAATCCCTCAAACACGAAACGGTCACAAGGAAGTCCACTCGACACGAGCGCCGGAACGAAGGCCGTAGCTCCAGGCAGACACTGCACCTCTACCCCAGCCTTCACGGCCTCACGGACCAGGAAGAAACCGGGATCACTGATGCCCGGTGTACCGGCATCGCTGATAAGCGCCACGTTCTCACCCGCCAGCAAGCGGGCCACAACGGCAGCCGATGTGCCATGCTCGTTGAACTTATGATGCGACATGAGGGAGTTGTGGATATCGTAATGCTTCAATAGGATGCCCGACGTTCGGGTATCTTCTGCCAGTATGAGATCAACCTCCTTCAGAATACGGATGGCACGCAAAGTCATGTCCTCCATATTACCCA
>JAEETC010000241.1 GCA_016286585.1 Prevotella sp.
CCGATAGTCAGCGGACGTTCCGACACGGGAATCAGCACCTCGGGATCCACCTCGGGCGAACAGAACTCCGTGCGCCCTATATAGTAGTCACCCTCCTGACGGTCGATGATCACCCGGAAGGTCTTACCCACCTTCTCTGCCTCCAGTTCTGCGCTGATATGCTGCTGGATACGCATCAGCTGGTCCAGCCGACGCTGCTTCACCTCCTCTGGGATATCGTCCTCATAGTGCTGCTCGGAATAGGTTCCCTCCTCCTCTGAATAGGCAAAAGCACCCATCCTTTCAAAGCGTGCCCATCTGACGAACGCCTTCAGTTCCTCGAAGTCCTCTTCCGTCTCACCGGGGAATCCCACCATGAGTGTTGTACGGATATGGATGCCTGGCACTTCTCTCCGCAGACGCTCCACCAGCTCGTAGGTCTCGGCCTTCGTCACATGACGGCACATCCGCGTCAGCATGTTGTCTGAGATATGCTGCAGGGCGATGTCGAGATAGTTGCACACATTCTGCTTCTCCCGCATCACACGGAGCAGGTCCCATGGGAAATGAGCGGGATAGGCATAGTGCAGCCTGATCCACTCCACACCGGGAATATCAGCCATCCGCTCCACCAGCTCGGCGATATGCTGTTTGCCGTCGATATCGACACCATAATAGGTCAGCTCCTGGGCAATGACATTGAACTCCTTCGTACCCTTCTTCACCAGACAGCGCACCTCATCGAGGATCTCCTCCATCGGCCGACTCTGGTGACGCCCTGTGATCAGCGGGATGGCGCAGTAGGCACAATGACGGTCACAGCCCTCTGAAATCTTTATATACGTATAATGTGGCGGTGTCGTGATGTGCCTGTGGAAATCTCCTTCCTCGTTCCTCCTTCCTCCTTCCTCGAGATCATGAAGCAACTGCTTATAGTTAAACTTCCCGTACCATCCGTCCACCTCCGGAATCTCCTTCTCCAGATCGGCGAGATACCGTTCCGACAGACAGCCCATTACGAAGAGTTTCTCAATTCTTCCCTCCGTCTTGGCCTGGGCAAATTCCAGGATGGTATTGATGCTTTCCTCCTTGGCATCGGCAATAAAGCCGCAGGTATTCACGATGACGATCTCTCCCTGAGGATCCTCACTGTCGTGGGTACACTGATAGCCGTTAGCCTCGAAGAGTCCCATAAGAATCTCCGAGTCCACCAGGTTCTTAGAACACCCTAACGAAATGAAATCGACCGTCTTCTTCATCTTATATCAATGCGGCAGCAAATTCTTCACTCTTCACTCTTCACTTTAAACAGCGAGTCCACAAACTGCCGTTTGTTAAAGAGCTGCAAGTCCGTCATCTTCTCACCAAGACCGATATACTTTACAGGCACCTTCAGCTGGTCAGAGATACCGATCACCACCCCACCCTTGGCTGTGCCGTCGAGTTTGGTGATGGCGAGCGATGTGATCTGCGTAACGGCAGCGAACTGCTTGGCCTGTTCAAAGGCATTCTGTCCTGTTGAACCATCCAGCACGAGCATCACCTCGTCGGGAGCCTCTGGCAACACCTTCTTCATCACGTCCTTGATCTTCTTCAACTCGTTCATCAGACCCACCTTATTGTGCAGACGACCTGCCGTATCAATCAGCACCACGTCGGCACTATTGGCTTTCGCACTCGAGAGTGTGTCAAAGGCCACGCTGGCAGGATCGCTGCCCATCTGCTGCTTCACCACCGGCACACCAACGCGCTCGCCCCAGATACAAAGCTGCTCAACGGCAGCCGCACGGAACGTATCGGCAGCACCGAGATACACCTTCTTGCCAGCCTGCTTAAACTGCCAGGCCAGCTTTCCGATGGTCGTGGTCTTACCCACACCGTTCACACCAACCACCAAGATCACGTAAGGCTTATGGTCGCCGGGCAGATCCCAGTTGTCCTGGTCTTCCGTATTGTTCTCCGACAGCAGCGAGGCGATCTCGTCTCTGAGGATGCCATTCAACTCTGACGTGCTCACATACTTGTCGCGGGCCACGCGCTCCTCTATTCGCTCGATGATCTTCAGCGTGGTGTCCACACCTACATCAGAGGTGATGAGTACCTCCTCGAGATTATCCAGCACGTCGTCGTCGACCTTCGATTTTCCGGCAACGGCACGTGCCAGCTTGTCAAACACACTCGACTTCGTCTTCTCCAGACCCTTGTCTAGCGTCTCTTTCTTGTCTTTATTAAAAAATCCGAATATGCCCATAATGTCAGTTTTACAGCGCAAAGATAATAATATTTGTCGAGATGCACAAAAAAAGAGGCCGCAAATTGACTTGCAACCTCTTTTTTTATATAAAAATGAATGTTTAGTTCTTGAAGAAGTCCTTAACAGCCTCGTTGGGAACCATCTGCTCGTCGAAGATGTAAGCACCCGTCTTGGGGCTCTTCACCATCTTAATCACCTTGGTATAAGCGCGACCATCCTTTGAGCCTTCATGGAGGGTAGCAACGGTTTTCTTTGCCATACTGTCTTACCTTATTTAATTTCCTTGTGAAGAGTCATCTTCTTCAGGATCGGGTTATACTTCATCAGTTCCATACGCTCCGGCGTGTTCTTACGGTTCTTGGTCGTCACATAACGACTGGTGCCGGGCATGCCGCTGTTCTTGTGCTCTGTGCACTCCAGAATCACCTGAACGCGATTTCCTTTTGCTTTCTTGCTTGCCATTGTATTGTTCCTCCTGTATTATTAGTTCTCAACATCACCCCAGGCAAGGACATTCTTCTCGAGCTCATTCCAGTTCAGATAGCCCTTTTCGATAGCCTGACGCACAGCTGCATCGAGTCCCACCTTGTTAATCAGACGGAGACCGGCAGCGCTTATCTTCAGTTTAATCCAGCAGTTTTCCTCTACCCAGAAGAACTTCTTGCTGAACAGGTTGACATCAAAGCTCCTCTTCGTGCGATGCTTTGAGTGAGACACATTACAACCAATCTGTGCCTTCTTTCCGGTAATTTGACAAATCTTAGACATTTCTATCTACTTTTTACTTGTGATTTACACTTACTTATTCCAAACAGGGTGCAAAGGTACACATTATTTTTGAGATAATGACACCCGCATAATCGTAAAAGCGATGAATTATGTTTTTTTAACCATTCAACGCTTCTTCTGTGCCAATTTCCTCCTTCAGGAAGTTCAAGAAGAGCTCCATAGCGTGGTTGGTGGCGATGGCCAGATTGATGTCACGACCGTGATCCTCCTGCACCTTCAACGTCACCACGCGATCCAGACTGCCACAGGCCAGCCAGATGGTGCCGACGGGGATATCCTTCGTGCCACCAGTAGGACCTGCAAAGCCCGTAGCAGCGATGGCATAGTCGGTCTGCAAAGCCCTGCAGGCACCTTTCACCATCGCAATGGCAACTTCCTCACACACAGCGGTCTTCTCCTCCAGCAGCTGATGATCCACGCCAAGCAGACGCTCCTTGATCTCGTCAACGTATGAGATGATACCGCCCTTGAAATACTTCGAGGCACCAGGCACCGCAATCATGGCCTCACCAATCCTGCCACCCGTGCAACTCTCTGCCGTACTCACTGTCTTCTCTGTGT
This sequence comes from Prevotella sp., assembly GCA_016286585.1. Classification (GTDB taxonomy): domain Bacteria; phylum Bacteroidota; class Bacteroidia; order Bacteroidales; family Bacteroidaceae; genus Prevotella. The sequence continues at coordinate 3,584 of JAEETC010000241.1, forward strand.
CCCAGAGGATCTCACTAATATCCCTACTGGTAATCTTACTTTCAAAATCCATATCTATCAATTACTTAAACGTCACTTTGCTGAATGCAGGGGCATCGATGCTGCAGAACTCCTTGTCGAGATACTTGTAGTACCCCACGATGCCGATCATCGCCGCATTGTCCGTCGTATAGCTGAACTTCGGAATGTAGATAGTCCATCCATAACGCTTAGCAGCATCGTGGAAGGCATT
>JAEETC010000242.1 GCA_016286585.1 Prevotella sp.
ATCAGATGCGTGAAGTCGCTCCAGTAATGCAGGAAAACGACAAAGCAGAGCACCAGCACGGTGTTGAACATCAGGAAATAGCGGTGCTTGCCCTCGACAAAATAGCGAGGGGTCAGCCAGAGGTAGTTGGTATAGAACATCACCATCATCAGCAACTGTCCCATACAGTTCATCCAGTACTGGGTCATGGGCAGCCCCGTGCCTCGCATAAACTGCATAGGCGACAGGAACATATACGCCCAGAAGGCGATGTGCATGAATAGTTTTAACCGCTTGTTAATCATAGGCGTTGAAATTTACTCGTGACGAATAGCTTCAATAGGATCCATGTTGGCGGCTTTCTGGGCAGGGATGTAGCCGAAGAGCACACCAATAAAGACACAGACGAGGAACGACACATAGATGCTCCAGGCCGGCACGCTCGACGGCATGCCGATGGCCGACACAGCACTGCTCGCCCCCACTCCGACAAGGACACCTATCAGGCCTCCCGTCACTGAAATGAGCACCGACTCGATGAGGAACTGCAGGGAGATGACGGGGCCTGTGGCGCCAACGGCCATACGGAGGCCGATCTCCTTCGTACGCTCCGTCACAGAGACGAGCATGATGTTCATGATGCCGATACCTGCCACCAACAACGAGAAGGCGGCAGCCACCACAAGGATGATGGTCACAGTGTCCATCGTCGACGACATCGTCTCCATCATCTCCGCCTGGGAGCGGATGGTGAAGTCGTCGTCGGCATCCTCCTTCAGCTTATGGTTGTCGCGCAACATCTGCGTGAGTTCCTCGATGGCGGCATCACTCAATTCCTCCGTTACCGCCGAGCAGACGATGCTGGAGAAATAGGTCTGGGCAGCGATACGCTTCATGACCGTAGTGTAGGGGGCAATGATCACATTGTCCTGGTCCATACCCCACGAGTTGTAACCCTTCGACTTCAGTACACCCACGATGCGCATGGGAATCGACTTGAAGCGGATGGTCTTGCCAATGGGATCGGTATGCTCGCCGAAGAGCTCCTTGACGATGGTAGTTCCTACAACGACCACCTTGGCGGCCTTTCGGATGTCCTCTTCCGTAAAGCACTCACCTTCCTCCACAGGCCACTGTTTGATGTCGAGATAATCGATACTCTCACCGTACATCGAGGCATTGGTATTGTTGTTACCATAAATGGCCTGACCACTGGCGGTCACCTCGGGCGACACCTTCGTGACGAATTTCTTCTCACGCAGGATGCGTTCGTAGTCGGCCATCTTCAGGGTCTGCATGGCAGAGGGATCCTGACGGACACCACCACGCATATCGGCACCTGGACGGATGGTGAGCAGGTTGGTACCCATCGTAGAGAGCTCGGCGCGGATGCTCTCCTTCGAACCCTGTCCGATGCTCATCATGATGATCACGGCTGCCACGCCGATGATGATACCGAGCATCGAGAGGAACGAACGCATCTTGTTGTTCGCCACCGCCCGCAGGCTTACTTTTAATAGATTCAGTATATTCATATTTCCTAATCGTCTTGCGGTGCTGGCAGCTGGGCCAAGAACTCGGCTGCCGACTTGATGTTCGTATTAATGGTATCCTCACGGATCTTGCCGTCGCGCAGATTGATGTTACGCGAACTGTACTCAGCAATCTCAGGATTGTGAGTCACGAAGATGATCGTGTGGCCCTGCTTGTAAAGCTCCTGGAAAAGCACGAGCATCTCGAATGAGGTGCGCGTGTCGAGGTTACCGGTAGCCTCATCGGCGAGTAGCACGGCAGGATCGTTGACCAAGGCACGGGCAATGGCCACACGCTGCATCTGACCACCCGACATCTGATTTGACTTGTGGTACAGACGGTCGCCCAGCCCTACAGCCTCCAGGGCCTTGATGGCCTTCGCCTTGCGCTCAGCGGCACTGTACTCAGAATTATACATCAGCGGCAGTTCCACGTTCTCCACAGCCGTTGTCTTGGGCAACAGGTTGTAGCTTTGGAACACGAAACCAATCTTACGATTACGCAGACGGGCGCGCTTGGTCTTCGACATCGTGCGCACGGAGATGCCATCGAGGAAGTACTCGCCCGAAGTGGGGGTGTCGAGGCATCCAAGCTGGTTCAGAAGCGTTGACTTGCCGGAGCCTGAGGTACCCTGGATGGTGACGAACTCGCCCTCGTAGATCTTGAACGAGACACCACGCAGAGCCTTCACCGTCTCCTCGCCCACCTGGAAGTAGCGCTTGACGTTCTGCAGCTCGATGACTACTTTTCTTTCTTCCATAGACTATCTCCTTTGCGGGGTGTTACCACCCTGGCCGCTCTTGTTGTTATTATTCCTGTTTCCGCCTGGACGCGGCATGAAGGGGTTGCCACCTTGCTGTTCAGGCATAGCCATCTCTCCACCAGAGATATCGAAATCGGCCAGCACCTCAGTACCAGGAGCAATACCACTCACAATCTCTGTCACCACTCCGTTGGTCGTGCCAACCTCCACCTTGTGGGCCTTGAACACGTTACCCTCCTTCGTCCAGAGTTTGTGGAGACCTTCACAGTCGTCAATCGTCTCACCCTTCTTCAGGAGTGCCTCGTTGGGAATGAAGCGCAGAGCCTTTGAGGGCACCGTCAGCACACTATCTTTCTCTAAGGTAAAGATCGTCACGTTGGCTGTCAGTCCGGGCTTCAGCTTCAGATCAGCATTGGGAGCAGAGATCACCACCTCGTAGGTGACGACATTGCTCTCCGTCGTTGCCTCCTGGCGCACCTGGGTCACATGTCCCTCGAAGGTGTCATCGGGGAAGGCATCAACCGTGAAGCTGACACGCTGACCTTCCTTCACACCACCGATATCAGCCTCATCGATATCAGCAATCACACGCATGTCCGTCAGGTCCTGGGCAATCACGAAGAGCTCAGGGGTGTTGAACGAAGCGGCCACCGTCTGACCTTCCTCCACGCTCTTCGAGAGGATCACACCGTCGATGGGCGAAGTGATGGTGGCATAGCCGAGGTTCGTCTGGGCCTTGCGCACACTCTCACGGGAGGTATTCACCTGTTCCTTGGCCTTCTGATAAGACAGCTGGGCGCTCTCATACTCATCGGCACTCACCAGACCCTTCTCGTAGAGTGTCTTGTAACGGTTGTAGTTCGAGAGCTCATAGTTGGCGGTGCTCTGGGCACTTGTGAGATTAGCCTTCGCCGTATTCAGCTCACTGATCAGGTTCGTACGGTCCAGCTCGGCAATCACCTGACCTTTCTTCACCACCGAGTTGTAGTCCACATAGAGGTGGCTCACGATACCAGACACCTGTGTACCAACGGTCACCGAGGTAACAGGTTCGATGGTACCCGTTGCCGTGATGCTCGTCTGGATCTTGCCATTCTCAACCTTGGCCATCTCAAACGACACTTTCTCTTCTTTCTTCCCACCACGCAGGAAGAACCATGCAATCAGGATGACGCCGATCACACCGATTGCGATCCAACCTTTCTTTCCAATCTTTTTCATATATCTCTTTTTAGTTTATTGTTCAAACAGGACATCTACTTTATTTCCCCTCCACGGTAGAAGTCCAGCATCTGTTTGTTATAGATGGCCAGGTACTTCGACTGTAACTGGTTCTGCTGGGCAGAGAGCAGATTGTCCTTACCCGTCATCAGCTCGACAATGTTCTTCAGACCCAGACGGAATTGTTCTGAGAGCAAGTCATAACTCTGCTTGGCACTCTCCACACTGCTGGAGGCTGCCTTGTACTTCTGCTGGTTCGTCATCGCGTTCAACCAGTACTGCTGGATATCGGTATACAGTGTCTTCTGCTG
>JAEETC010000054.1 GCA_016286585.1 Prevotella sp.
TCCCATTCCGAACAGAGAAGTTAAGCCCGCCTGCGCCGATGGTACTGCAATGCAATGTGGGAGAGTAGGAGGCCGCCTTCTTTTATAAATGTGAAGCCCCGAGTCAGAAATGGCTCGGGGCTTCTTTGTGTTGGTATTACCAGAAATTCTGACGCGTCGCTGATTTGACGGATACAAAGATGGGTGAAAAACTTTGGAAGTTTAGAAACTTTTGCTTAACTTTGCAGCAGTATATAGATCATAATGGTGAGAATCAATGGCCATCAAGGTTACATATAGAAGAACGTACAGACTGTCGATGCGGATTGTGAAGAATGGTGACGTGCATGTATCGGCCCCCATTGGTATGCCGAGGAAGACGGTGGAGGCTTTTATCGAACAGCATCGTGACTGGATAGACAAGGCCAGGACGAAGACTGTGGAGAGGCTGAAACAGCGGGCTGACTTCTATAATCAGTTGCCTCTATCGACACGGGCAGAGGTGGACGAAGCCCAAAGACGATTGAAGTTACTGGTGGAACCGATGGTGGAGAAATACTCTCAGGTAATGGGTGTCACCCCCTCTTATGTCTACTACAGACCGAATATCTCTCGTTGGGGACAGTGTAACATAAGGAATCACAGTATCTGTATCTCAGCCTATGTGCTATTGCTGCCAGAATGGTGTGTGGAACATGTGGTGGTACATGAATTGTGCCATCTGCTGGAACCGAGTCATAATGCCCGTTTCCATGCGTTGATGGACCAATACTTTCCACGTTGGAAGGAAGCCCGTAAGGTAACAAGATTGTTGATAAATAAAAAAAAGGGAGGGTGACTCCTCCGCTATTTAGAGCCTCTTGTCGGATTCGAACCAACGACCCCGAGATTACAAATCACGTGCTCTGGCCAACTGAGCTAAAGAGGCGGGTGGGCAAGCTACCTGCATCGCGCCGCTACAACCTAATACCCTTGCTGCGTTCCCACCCTGGGGGATTCAAAGGGAGCTGGCCGTACAGGACTTGCCCATGTTGTTAAAGAACGATTTGCTCGACAGCGGGTGCAAAGGTACAACAAAAAAGTGAAAAGTGAAAAGTGAAAAGTGAAAAGTTTCGCTTTTTAACTATTTTTTGTGGCAAAGCACTCGTTATGTGTGGGAAATTGCGTAATTTTGCAGGCTGAAAGTGATAATTGTTAAATTGATGACCGCACCAGAATATATACAGTTGAAAGCTTATGCCCGTCAGGATGGATTCTTTCTGGCATTGTTGTGGATGGCAAGTTTCGCCTGTTACATCATGGGCATTACGAATGAACTGCTGGGTATGGTGGCGTTGGGCTTGGCCGTGGCGACCCCTTTTTTCGTAGCTGGTCGGCTGCGCAAGTTCCGTGACGAGGGTAGGGAGGGGCAGATCTCTTTCCGCCGTAGTTATGCCTACACCATCTTCGTGTTCTTCTACGGGGCAGTGCTTTTGGCTGTCGTACAGTTCCTATATTTCGCATATGTCGACAATGGCTATCTGTTGAGTTCCTTCTCGCGGATGTTGAGTTCTGAGGAAGGAAAGCAACTGGTCAGTCAGTATGGTATGTCGCAGATGGTGGAGGAGAGCCTGTCAGAGCTGGCCAGCATCCGTCCAATTGACTATGCGTTGAACATTCTCACAGTGAATATCATGATTGGTTTTGTGCTTGGCATTCCCATCAGCCTGTTTCTTCAGCGCAGCCATTCAGTCAATAATGAATTGTAAATCAAAAACAGATGGATATATCAGTTATTATACCTCTTTATAACGAAGCCGAGTCGCTGCCAGAATTGTATGCCTGGATAGAGCGGGTGATGAAAGAGCATGGCTATAGTTATGAGGTAATCTTCGTGAACGACGGCTCTACCGACGAGTCGTGGCAGGTCATCACTGACCTGAAAAGCAAGTCGTCGTGCGTGAAAGGTATTAAATTCCGCAGGAACTACGGTAAGAGTCCTGCCTTGTATTGCGGTTTCGAAGAGGCCCAGGGTGATGTGGTTATCACGATGGATGCTGATTTGCAGGATTCTCCTGATGAGATTCCCGAACTGTACCGTATGATCAAGGAGGATGGTTACGACCTGGTGAGTGGCTATAAGCAGAAACGCTATGACCCCCTCTCGAAGACCCTGCCGACGAAGCTCTTCAATGCGACAGCCCGTAAGATTAGCGGCATCAAGAACCTGCACGACTTTAACTGTGGTCTGAAGGCCTATCGCAAGGCGGTGGTGAAGAACATCGAGGTGTATGGTGAGATGCACCGTTACATCCCTTATCTGGCCAAGAATGCCGGCTTCAATAAGATTGGCGAGAAGGTGGTTCACCATCAGGCCCGTAAGTACGGTTCCTCGAAGTTCATGGGTCTGAACCGTTTCGTGAACGGCTATCTGGACCTGCTGACGTTGTGGTTCCTCTCGACGTTTGGTAAGAAACCCATGCACGTGTTCGGCTTCCTGGGCAGTATCATGTTCGTGATTGGTTTTATTGCTGCCACAGTGATCGGTGCCGACAAACTATGGTGTCTGGCCAACCATATCCCACAGCGACTGGTGACCGACTCCCCCTATTTCTATCTGGCCTTGACGATGATGATCATCGGCACCCAACTGTTCCTGACGGGATTCTTGGGCGACCTCATCAGCCGTTCGTCGAGCAACCGCAATGACTATCAGATAGAGGAGACGATATAGTTTACGGTTTACAGTTTATAGATGATGAGTTGGAAGGGTAAGGGGCTGTTAGGTCTTGCTGTGATAGGCGTATTATTGTCGTGCTCGACAATCGACTGTCCTGTGAACAGTTTGGTTGAAACGAAGTACGAGTTCTATAGCAGTACTGGCGAGACATTGACGCTTCTTGATACGCTGACTGTGGTGACGGCCCGTCAGGACGGCATCGATACTGTATTTAATAAAGGTTCAAATATCAGCAGTTTCTCTCTGCCCATCAGTTACTCCCACCCAGAGGATGTGTTCGTGTTCCGTTTCAAAGGTGATGGCTGGCAGACGGCAGATACGGTGTGGATAAAGAAAGAAGACTATCCGCACTTCGAGTCGGTGGACTGCAACCCGTTATTCTATCATGATCTGACGGCTGTAAAGTGTACCCACAACCTGCTGGACTCCATTGTGATTAAAAATCCCTCAGTGACCAATGACAATAAAGTCGTGCATCTCTACATCTATCCGAAGACTGGCGATTAGTCTGCTATTGCTTACCATGTCGTCGGCAGCCTCGGCGCAGATGAAGTTCTTCACGATCCAGAAAGACTCCATCCCTCTCTTCCGTGGCTTTGCCGTATCGTTCGACCTGGTGGGAGCCGGCATGCTGGCCCTGTCTGACTATGGTCAGTATGAGGCAGCCCTGCGCGTGAACCTGCACGACGAGTGGTTCCCGATTGTAGAGGCTGGCGTCGGCAAAGCAACTCACGATGATGAGGTGACACAGCTCTACTACTCGACATCGGCACCTTATTTTAAGGTGGGTATCGACAAGAACATGCTCAAGGACAAGCATGGCCCCAACCGTCTGTATGTTGGTCTGCGCTATGGCTTTACGTCCTATAAGATAGATTTGTCACGCCCCGACTTCCCTGACCCTGTATGGCTGTGGAATACCGGTTTCGGGGTGAAGGATGCGTCTTGCAAGTATCACTGGGCTGAAGTTGTGATTGGTGTCGATGCGAAGATTTTCGGTCCGTTGCACCTTGGCTGGAGCGTCCGCTACAAACAGCGGCTGGCCCATTCCGAGGAAGGTGAATTCGGCAATCCCTGGTATGTGCCGGGATTCGGAACTTACAATACCAACCTGGGTGCAACGTTTAATGTCATTATCGATATCTGAGGTCTATGGAGAAGAGTCAGCGTAGGAAGTGGATGTGGCAGTTGCCGTTTCTCGTACTGTTGATTGTCGGTACAGTGCTGATTATCAGTCATCAGCGTTCCATGCCTTATCATCAGGTGTCTGACTTTGTGTTTGGCACGACCTACAAGGTAATCTATCAGTGTGACTCCGACCTCTGCAAAGGCATCCGCGACGAGTTGTTGAAGGTAGACCATTCCTTGTCACCCTTCAACGAACAGTCGACGATTACAGCAGTCAACCACAACCGCGGGGTGACGCTCGACCCGATGTTCCTCGAAGTCTTTAACCAGGCGATGACCATCTCCCGTGAGACCGACGGCGCTTTCGACATCACCGTTGCCCCGCTGGTCAATGCCTGGGGCTTCGGATTCAAGCATGAACAGATGCCGACGGCCCGTCAGGTAGACAGCCTGCGGCAGATTATTGGTTACCAGAAAGTGAAGCTCGTCAATGGAAAAGTGCTTAAGCAGGATCCTCGGATGATGCTCGACTGCAGCGCGATAGCCAAAGGCTTTGGTGTGGATGCGGTGGCCCGTTTTCTGCGCAGTCGTGATGTGCAGAACTTCATGGTCGAGGTGGGTGGCGAGGTCGTGACCTGCGGTGTCAACTCCCAGCGACTGCCCTGGCGTGTCGGTGTGATAAAACCCTCTGAAGACTCGCTGAATACGGGCCATGAGCTGCAGACCATTCTCAATGTGACCGACAAGGCGATGGCTACCAGTGGAAACTATCGCAATTTCTATTATAAGGATGGCAAGCGCTACGCCCATACCATCGACCCGAAGACGGGCTATCCCGTGCAACACAGCATCCTCTCGGCCACCGTGCTGGCATCCAACTGTACCGTTGCCGATGGCTATGCCACCGCCTTCATGGTCATGGGACTTGAGAAGACGCAGCAATTGCTGGAGCGTCATCCCGAGCTGATGGCCTATCTCATCTATGATGCAGGCAATGGTGAGCTGGCCGTTTGGTTCTCACCATCCCTCCGTTCTAAAATCGAAGAATAGTGGCAGGTTTACAGATATACGAAAAACTGCTCCAGTTCCCATTGTTCCAAGGCATGAGCCGCGACGATCTGGAGATTGTGGCCGGACATACGCGTTTCGGTTTCCTGAAGGTTTCCGCCGGAAGGCAGGTCATCAGGACCGGTGAGGCATGCACCCATCTTTTCTTCCTGATCAACGGCACGCTGAGGGTGGAGAGCTTCGGCGATGAGAACCGCTATTCTGTGGTCGAGCAGATGTCGTCGCCTTATATCCTGCAGCAGGAGGGCATTTTCGGCTACAACCAGCGCTATACCCATCATTTCTATGCCCTGACGGATGTCAATTTCCTGACACTCGACAAGGAGGAGGTTGTCAGACTCTCCGAGGACTTCCTGGTGTTCCGCCTGAACCTCCTGAACCATTTTGCAACGCAGACACAGAAACTCATCCATCAGCAGTGGCGACGCAGTCCGCAGACGTTACGGGAGCGGATTGTGCGGTTCTTCTTCCAGCACGTCCTCTATCCGGCAGGCCCTAAGACCTTCTACATCCTGATGGAACGGCTGGCCGAAGAGTTGAACGACAGCCGTCTGAACATCTCGCACACCCTGAATGCCATGCAGGCCGAGGGACTCCTGGAACTGCACCGTGGCAGGATAGAGATCGCGCAGCTGGAACGGTTGTTGAAGTGAGTAGTTAGAAGTGAGAAGTGAGAAGTGAGAAAGTGAAGAATGAAGATATGAAAGAAGACGAAGTGAGACAGAATCCCTTTTTCCTCCCTTATGGTACGCCCCACGATACGGCCCCGTTCGACCGTATCCGTCTGGAGGACTATGAGGAAGCGATGCTCGAGGGCATCCGTCGCGACAACGAACAGATAGAGAAGCTTATCAACAACCCGGAGAAACCCACCTTCGACAATACGATCATCAGTGTCGACGACGAGAAGGACGGGGCAGGCTATTACGACCTGCTGTCGCGGGTGAGCACCGTGTTCTTCAACTTGCTCTCGGCCGAGACGAACGACGAAATGGACGCGTTGGCCCAGAAGATGAGTCCTCTGCTGACGAAACATGCCAACGATATCCGCCTCAATGAGAAACTTTTTGAGCGCATCAGGTATGTGCACCGTCATCACCGTAAGCTGACATCCGAGGAGAAAATGCTGCTCGACAACTGCTACGATGGTTTCGTGCGCAGCGGTGCCCTCCTCGATGCTACTGGCAAGGAACGCCTGCGCCAGCTCACGGAGGAAGCCTCAATGCTCGGTCTTCAGTTTTCGCAGAACCTGTTGAAGGAGAACAAGGCCTTCACCCTGCATATTACCGACGAGGCCGATCTCGACGGACTGCCCGACACCGCCCGTGAGGCTGCTGCCCAGACCGCGAAGGAACAGGGTAAGGACGGTTGGGTGTTTACGCTCGACTTCCCCTCATTCTCCCCCTTCATGACTTACAGCACCCGTCGCGAGCTGCGCCGGCAGATGTACATGGCCAAGAACACGGAGTGCATCCACGATAATACGGAGAACAACCTTGAGATCTGCAAGCGCCTGATCAACATCCGCCGTGAATTGGCCCAACTGCTGGGTCACAAGACCTACGCCGACTATGTGCTGAAACACCGCATGGCGGGCAATGTGCGTGGCGTCTATAAGCTCCTCAACGACCTGATCGCCGCCTACAAGCCTACCGCCAAGAAGGAAGTCGCAGAGATTGAGAAACTCTTCCGCAAAGACGTCTCTCACCTCTCACCTGTAGACCGTAAACCGTCAACAGTCAACTGTCAACAAGGTATGCAGCCCTGGGACTTCGCCTTCTATTCCCACAAGCTCCAACTGAAGAAATACAATATCGACGCCGAGATGCTCCGTCCGTATTTCGAGCTGTCGAAGGTGATCGATGGCGTTTTCGGCCTTGCCAACCGCCTCTACGGCATCACCTTCAAGGAGAACAAGGACATCCCTGTCTACCACCCCGACGTGAAAGCCTACGAGGTGTTCGATCGCGACGGTTCCTATCTCGCCGTATTCTATGCCGACTTCCATCCCCGTCAGGGTAAGCAGTCCGGTGCGTGGATGACCGAATACCAGAGCCAGTGGATGGAGCGCCAAGACGTGAAGAAGCCCTTCGGTCCTGAGAATATGAAGAATGTACGCCCGCACGTGAGTGTGGTGATGAACCTGACCAAGCCCACGGACGAGAAACCAGCCCTGCTGACACTTGGTGAGGTGGAGACCTTCCTCCATGAGTTCGGCCACTCGCTGCACGGCATGTTCGCCAATACCCGTTTCGAGAGCCTGTCGGGCACCAACGTGTGGTGGGACTTCGTTGAGCTGCCCTCGCAGTTCATGGAGAACTTCGCCATCGAGAAGGCGTTTCTCCGCACCTTCGCCTTCCACTATCAGACGGGCGAGCCCCTGCCCGACGAACTGATCGACCGCATCGTGCGCAGTCGTAACTTCAATGTGGCCTACGCCTGCATGCGGCAGGTGAGCTTCGGTTTGCTCGATATGGCCTACTACACGCAGAAGGATGAGTTCACCGACGATATCATCCCGTTTGAGAAACGTGCCTGGGCGAAGGCGATGGTTACCCCGCAGCTTCCTGACACCTGTATGACGGTGCAGTTCTCACATATCATGGCCGGTGGCTATGCTGCAGGCTATTATAGCTACAAGTGGGCAGAGGTGCTCGATGCCGACGCTTTTGCCGTGTTCAAGAAAGAAGGCATCTTCAATCCTGCGACGGCCCAGCGCTTCCGTGACTGCATCCTCTCCAAGGGCGGTACGGAGAACCCGATGACCCTCTACAAGCGCTTTAAGGGTTCCGAGCCAACCATCGACGCCCTCCTCAAACGTAACGGCATCCGCCGCAGTAACAAATAAAGAAAAGGTACATTCGTAAATAGAAATACATTCGATGTCAGACAAACAGCAGAAATTAGACGAGCGCTACCTGCGCATGGCCCGTATCTGGGCCGAGAACTCCTACTGCAAGCGCCGTCAGGTGGGTGCGCTGGTGGTGAAGGACAAGATGATCATCAGCGACGGCTACAACGGTACGCCGAGCGGCTTCGAGAACGTGTGCGAGGACGATGATAACGTCACGAAGCCCTATGTGCTCCATGCCGAGGCCAACGCCATCACGAAACTGGCGCGCAGCAACAACAACTCTGACGGTGCTACCATCTACATCACGGCCTCCCCGTGCATCGAGTGTGCCAAGCTCATCATCCAGGCCGGCATCCGTCGGGTGGTCTATGGCGAGCAGTACCGCCTCACCGATGGCATCGACCTCCTGAAACGGGCTGGGATCGAGGTCATCTTCATGGATGTCAACCATGAATAAGGAGGTTTATCAAGAATTAGAGAATTCAATTATATAGAATGTAATTTGTAATTTGTGATGAAAAAGTCTTCTCGTTTCACACCCATCTGGATTGCGTTGGGAGTCGTTGCCGGCATCCTGATCGGCACTTTCTATGCCAACCATTTCTCCGGCAACCGTCTGAGTATCATCAATACCAGCGGTAACAAACTGAACAACCTGCTTCACATCATCGACGACCAGTATGTCGATACCGTCAATGTGAACGACCTGGTGGAAAAGGCCATGCCACAGATCCTCAGCGAGCTCGACCCGCACTCCGTCTACATCACCGCCCGCGACGGTGAGATAGCCAACGACGACCTGCGTGGTTCCTTCTCGGGTATCGGCATCGAGTTCACCATCCGTCAGGACACTATCCGTGTGCAGAATGTCATCGGCAACGGACCTGCCGAGCGTGCCGGTCTGCTGGCAGGCGACAAGATCGTGGAGGTCGACGACTCCGTGTTTGTCGGAAAGAAGGTCACCAACGAAGAGGCCATGCACCGTCTGAAAGGTCCGAAGGACACGAAGGTGAAGCTGGGCATCATCCGTTACGGCGAGAAGAATATTCGTCATATCACGGTCACCCGCGGTGAGATTCCCACCAAGAGCGTGACGGCCTGCTATATGCTCGACGATGACTGCGGCTATATCCGCATCAAGAACTTCGGCGAGAACACCTATCCCGAGCTGCTCATTGCCCTGGCGCAGCTGGCTCAGAAAGGCTTCTCGAACCTCGTCATCGACCTGCGCGGCAATACCGGTGGTTATCTCGAGTCGGCTGTGCAGATTGCCAACGAGTTCCTCTCCAAGGGACAGCTCATCGTCTATACCGAAGGTCGCCGCTATCCCCGTCAGGAGTACCGCGCCGATGGCCGTGGCTCCTACCAGCACATACCGTTGGTGTTCCTCGTCGACGAGGCCTCTGCCTCGGCCTCCGAGATCTTGGCCGGTGCCATCCAGGACAACGACCGCGGCACTATCGTTGGTCGCCGTTCCTTTGGTAAGGGTCTGGTACAGAAGCCTATGGAGTTCTCCGACCACTCCATGATCCGTCTGACCATCGCCCGCTACTATACCCCTTCGGGCCGTTGCATCCAGAAACCCTACAACGACGGCGAGAACTACGAGAGCGACTGGATGGAGCGCTATCAGCACGGTGAGTTCTTCTCGCAGGACAGCATCCGTCACACGGGTCCCGAGTACCATACCGCCAACGGTCGTGTGGTCTATGGCGGTGGTGGTATCACGCCCGACATCTTCATTCCCGAGGACACGCTTGGCATGACATCCTATTACAAGGAGGCCTCCATGTCGGGACTCATCCTGCAGTTCGCCTACAACTATACCGACGAGAACCGCACCCGTCTGAGCAAGATGACCGATGTGCGCGAGATGGAGCGTTTCCTGAAGAGTCAGAACACGCTGGAGCAGTTTGTGGTCTTCGCCGACAAGAACGGTCTGAAGCGCCGCAACCTGATGATCCAGAAGTCGCGCAAGCTCCTGGAGCGGTTCGTCAACAGCCGCATTATCTACAACATCCTCAACGAGCAGGCCTGGACGGAGTATCTCAACCAGGACGATCCCGCCATCATCGAGACGCTGCGCATCTTCCGCGAGGGTAGGGCCTTCCCCCAGCCGGTGAGCAACGATGAGGGGAAGACCATCGCCCGCGCCTTCGATTCGTCAGTCATCCGCCTCTCCGGCAAGATGCATCTGGCTGCCGAGAAGATCCATTCGTATCAGTCGTGAGATCTGTGACTAAGGAGGAACTTCGAAGGTCTGTCCGTCGTCTGAAGCAGCAGTACACCCCTGCGCAGCTGGAACAGCTGTCGCAGGCGGTCATCGCTCGTCTGAGGCCCCGTCTCGTCGAGGCCCAGACCATTCTGGCGTACTACTCTCTGCCCGACGAAGTCTGTACCCGTCAGCTGATCGACGAGCTGATCGCCGAAGGCAAGACCGTGCTCCTGCCGAAAGTCCTCGATGCCGACAGGATGGAACTCCGCCGCTATACAGGCCCCCACGACCTGGCAGAAGGCGCCTATGGCATCATGGAGCCCGTGGGCGAGCCCTTCACCGACTATGCCCTGATCGACATTGCCCTTATTCCCGGCATGGCCTTCGATGCCGCTGGCCACCGTCTTGGCAGAGGCCGCGGCTATTACGACCGCTTCCTCTCACTTCTCATTCCTCCCTCCTCCCTCCTCCTTCCTCGCTTTTTCGGCCTTTGTTTCGACTTCCAGAAGGTCGACACCGTTCCTTCCGACGATCACGATATCCCGGTTGACATCGTGATCTGACCATGCTCCCTCACATCAAAAAAAGCATAGAATTGATATAAATCAACTTTGATTTTTGATATTCAACTGCATTTTTTGATATTTTGGGTGTATGTAATACAATTATAAAATAAATAATACTACTTTTGCAGCCAGAACCACAAACGCTGGCCTATCTATGATGTATTTTGGCCAATCTATGATGAATTAATCAACGAATTTTCGACTAAATATATACCTAATTTTACTTCAATTAAACTAAATTAAAATGAAAAAACAAAACAAGACGAACCTGAAGTGTCGTTGCTTTGGATGGCAGCGCCTTCTCTTCTTTGCGCTGTTCGCCGTCTGCTCGACGGTTGCCATGGCGCAGGGAAAAGTGACGGGTACAGTTGTTGACGCTTCCGGAGAGCCGATCATCGGCGCCAGCGTCATGGTGAAAGGAACGTCCACGGGTACAGTGACCGATTTCGACGGAAACTTTACCCTCGATGCTCCCCAGAACGCTACCCTCGTGATTTCTTATGTGGGTTATCGTACCCAGAACTTAGCCGTTGACGGTAAGAGTCAGTTCAACGTCACCCTCGAAGACGACAAGCAGTTGCTCGACGAGGTGGTGGTCGTGGGTTATGGTGTTCAGCGCAAGAGCGACGTGACGGGCGCTCTGACCCGTGTGGGTGAGAAGGAAATCAACTCACGTCCGGTGAACAATGCCTTCGAGGCTTTGCAGGGTAAGGCTGCCGGTGTGGACATCACTACGAATGAGCGTCCTGGTACCGTGGGTAGCATCATGATTCGTGGTGAGCGTTCTATTTCTGCTGGTAGGGATCCTCTCTACGTGGTTGACGGTGTGCCCCTTCAGTCTGGTGGTATTGAGGCTCTGAACCCCCGCGACATCGAGAGCATCGACATTTTGAAGGATGCTTCTTCTACCGCCATCTATGGTAGCCGCGGTGCTAACGGTGTGGTTCTCGTAACCACGAAGCGCGGTCAGGAAGGTAAGATGCAGGTCAGCTACAATGGCTCGTTCACCTTCGAGAAGATCGTGGATAAGAGTCCGGCTATGAGTGCCAGCGATTATATCACCTGGCGCCGTTGGGCTTATTACAACATGGCCCCCGACAAGTACACCCCTGGCGATCAGCCTAATCAGGAGCAGGACAAGAACTTCTTCGGCGGCGATGATACGGCTCTGGCCAATGTCATGAAAGGCTGGGCTGGTGGCAACTGGGACGGTTCGAAGGTGACCGATACCGACTGGACGGACTTTGTGACGCAGACCGGTATCACTCAGGAGCACACACTCAGTGCCCGTGGCGGTACGAAGAACCTCGCTGGTTTCGTGTCGTTCGGTTATCTGCGTAACGAGGGCACCCAGAAAGGTCAGACCTACGAGCGTTACAACTTCTCGGCTTCTGCCGACATTAAGGGCACGAAGTGGTTCAAGGCCGGTGGCTCTTTCAACGCCTCTTTCGGCACCCAGCAGTATGGTTACTCTAAGGCTTACGGCACCAGCTCTGGTCCTACCGACCTCTACGGTGCAGCCAAGGCCATCCTCCGCTATACCCTTCCTTACGACGAGAATGGTGAGATCATCACCCAGCCCGGTGGATCTACAACCAACACCTATTCTATTATTGATGAGTGGACCAAGTCTACCGATGAACGTAAGGTCTACCGTTTGCTGGGTAGCTTCTATGCCCAGATCGATTTCGGACAGATCTTTGAGCCTCTACAGGGCCTGATGTGGAAGACGCAGTTCGGCCCCGAGTTCCGCTACTATCGTACTGGTAACTTCCTCGATGCCAGCTCTATCAGCCGCGCAGGAGGAAACAATACCGTCAGCCGCAGTGACGGTCAGCAGCTGGCCTGGACGCTCGATAACATGCTACTCTATAACAGAAGCTTCGGTGAGCATACCATTGGCCTGACCCTCTTGCAGAGTGCTTCTAAGACTCAGACAGAGACCAGCAGCATCAGCGAGGAGAATGTGCCGATGTCTTCATTCCTCTGGAATAACTTGGGTGCCGTCGATGTGACGGATTCCAAATACAAGGTAGGTATCGGCTCTGGTCTTTCTGGTAACCAGCTGTCTTCTTACATGGCTCGCATCAACT
Organism: Prevotella sp.; assembly: GCA_016286585.1. Classification (GTDB taxonomy): domain Bacteria; phylum Bacteroidota; class Bacteroidia; order Bacteroidales; family Bacteroidaceae; genus Prevotella. Next base: position 12,623 of record JAEETC010000054.1, read on the forward strand.
ACTCGTTCATGGACCGCTATCTGCTCACGGCCTCTGCCCGTTGGGATGGAGCCTCTGTACTTGCTCAGGGTAAGAAGTGGGATTTCTTCCCCTCTATGGCCATTGGTTGGCGTATGGAGCAGGAGAGCTGGTTGAAGGATGTCACCTGGCTTGATCAGTTAAAGTTCCGCTTTGGTGTCGGTGTGACAGGTAATGCTGCAGTAAATCCTTATGGAACCCTCGGTATCATCAACTCTTACTGGATGCCGTTCAGCACTGGTAACACGCAGATCCTCGTGACCAACGAGCCTTACTATTCCAGCAATCAGGTTCAGATGCCTAACAAGAATCTGGGTTGGGAGAAGACCACGCAGTGGAACTTCGGTATCGACTTCAGCTTCCTGAAGGGCCGTATCGGTGGTACCATCGACCTCTACACCTCTCGTACGAAGGACCTGATCCTTGATATGACGATTCCTTCACTCTCAGGTTATCCCTCGATGAAGACCAACGTTGGTCAGACCAAGAATAAGGGTATCGAGCTGACGTTGAACACGATCCCTGTGATGACGAAGGACTTCATCTGGAACTCGAACCTGAACCTCGCCTGGCAGAAGGATGAGATCGTGGAGCTGGCTAACGGCAAGGAAGACGATATTGCCAACACCTGGTTCATCGGTGAGTCTATCCATGTTTACTATGGCTACGAGGCTAACGGTCTCTGGCAGGAGAGCGACGCCGCTGAGATGGCCAAGTTCAATGAGAACGGTGAGAAGTTCACGGCTGGTAGCGTGCGTCCTGTCGACCAGAATGGCGACTATAAGATTAATGCCGACGACCGTGTGATCCTTGGTGACCGTAATCCACGTCTGACTGCAGGCTGGTCAAACAGCATCAGCTGGAAGGGTCTTGAGCTGACACTTGACCTGCAGGGCCGCTTCAAGTATATGGTCAGCACTGGCGGTGAGGGTCAGCTGGGTATGTACCAGCAGCGCGAGATCGACTACTGGACACCCAACAACACGGGTGCCGAGTGGCAGAAGCCTGTCTACAGCCAGGCTGGTGGCGACCCATATTCTGGACTTCTCGGCTTCAAGGATGCTTCGTTCATCAAGATCCGTAACCTCTCTCTCGCTTATAACCTCGACAAGAAACTGCTCAGCTGCATTGGCATCAATGGCCTGAAGCTCTATGTGCAGGGCAAGAACCTCGGTATGCTCTACTCGTCTGTCGACTTCATGGATCTCGATACAGGCCGCACCTACTTCAACCGTGGTGTAACCGTTGGCGTTCAGGTTGATTTCTAATTGATAATGGATAATTGAAAATAGAAAAATATATGAAATATATCAGCAATAAAATAGTTTGCGGTGCACTGTCGGTGATGGCCCTCATGGGTACGACCTCCTGTGGCGATGACTTCCTGAAGGAAGAAGCCGGCCACCTTTATTCTGACGCACTGCTTGAGACGTCCGATGGCGCCCTCTCGATGGCAGCAGGACTCTATGCCAATCTCCGCTGGCACTTCGGTTATGAGTGGGCTTATGGTATCACGCTCTATGGCTGTGATGAGTTCACCAACGGTGCCGACCTCACCTCCGAGCCCTGGAATACCTACGACAACCGTCTGAACCCGCTCGACTGTACACCCGCCCTCGGCGCAGCCAACAAGAACTGCCCTGCCGTATCGGCACTGTGGGACCAGATGTACTATGGTATCTCTACCGCCAACCTGATCATCAGCAAGGCCGACAACGTGAAGGACGAAGACAGCCGCAACAAGGCGCTGGGCGAGGCCCACTTCCTGCGTGGCTACAACTACTACCGTCTGTTCTGCCAGTATGGTGCTGTGACGCTCGAGACCGAGCCCGCCAACGGAACCGTGAAGAAGAACTACACACGTGCCACCGAGGAAGAGACGCTGAACCTGATCATCTCCGACTTTGAGGAGGCCTACAAGCTGCTGCCCACCACGAAATGGCGTGGTAACGGCACATGGACCAAGTACACCGCCGCCCACTTCCTGGCCAAGGCACTGCTCTACCGCCAGTCGGAGCGTTGCGCTTCCTGGGCTTCTTCGTACAACAAGGATAATGACCTGAGCCGCGTCATCGCTCTCTGCGACGAGGTGATTGCCGCTTGCCCGCTGGCCAGCGACTACTGGGATCTGTATGCCAAGTGGACCGGTGTCGACTGCCCCAACGAGGGTCTCTCCGAGATCCTGATGGCTGCCGAGCACAACGAGGACAAGAGCACGCAGGGCCGTTTCGGAAACCGTACCTACAACTACTTCGATCCGCAGTTCTCTAACTTCTCCGGAGGTTGGGTACAGCGTGGCCAGTACATCGGCGGTATGGACTTCCAGCGCTGCCGTCCTACGGAGTACACCTACTCGGTATTCGACAACGTGAACGATGCCCGTATGTGGAAGACCTTCAAGACCGTTTACGGTCTGAACAACGCCGCCAAGAGCGATGCCGACGTCATTGCCACCAACGGTATCACCGCCGAGCAGGTGCCCGATCTGGGTGACGAGGGTATCATCTTCATCCTCAACAAGAAGAGCGACGCCCGTTTCAACGGCAATCCTTATGGAACCTTCGGACGTGGCGGCGATGCTCACAGCTTCGTCAATCCGCGCACCGGCAAGTGGGTGCCCAACGCATTCGTCGCCTTCCAGGACGGCAAGTATGTGCTCAATACCTACACCGGCAACCCCGCTACCTCTAACGTCTTCTGCGGTATCAACAAGACCGCCGACGGCTCTCGTACGGCAGAGAAGGGCGATGCCCACCGCGACGTGATCATGGCCCGCACGGGTGAGACCTACCTCGTGAAGGCTGAGGCTCAGGTGCGTCTGGGCAAGTATCAGGACGCCATCAACACGGTCAACGTGCTCCGCGCCCGTGGTCAGTGGAAGGATAAGGAGAACCGCAGCTACTACACCGACGGTTCTATGGCCTTCCTGAAGGCCGACGGTGGTGTTAACGACAACTCTACCGCTGCTGCCAACACCGTGAAGAAGAACAAGGACAAGTCTGGTAAGGTGCTCATCAACAGCGAGGCTTACTATGCCACGATGACCCACACCAATACCTATTATCTCTCCACAGGCATCGAGGAGACCACGGCTGCTTCCGACCTCCAGATCAAGAGCTACACGCAGCTGCCTGCCGAGGATGAGGCCATCCTGAGCGCCATTGGTGCATCAGGCGACTACGACCGCATGCTGAACTTCATCTTCAACGAGCGCACCCGTGAGTTGCTCGGCGAGTGGAACCGTTGGGACGAGCTGTCTCGTACCGGTCTGCTGGTGAAGCGTGCCAGGGCATTCAACCCCGAGGCTGCTCCCAACGTGCAGGATCGCCACATGTACCGTCCGATCCCCCAGAAGTTCATCGATGCCCTTCAGAACGAGGACGGCTCTAACCTGAGCGACGCCGAGAAGAAGGCATGGCAGAACCCTGGTTATTAATCTCTCTCAGACGATTCATACATAGTTATATATTAATTAGTTAGTACGACAGTATGTTCGTGGGGGGTGCATCGGCGGATGCACCCCTTTATTTTTTTGACTATTCGAATGTAACTATGTAACTTTGTAACATTTTAAAAATCCCCCCGATTTCTTGTAAGTTTCACAATTATTGTTTACCTTTGCAGCATAAAATGTTAATTATCAGCAATATGAAAACTAAATTTGTCAACCAACCATTCTCAAAGCGGGCCATGATGGTGCTCGCAGTGTTGTTCACAGCCCTCACCGCAGGCGCCACGCAGTTTATCACCGACGTGAAGCTCATCGGCTACAAAGACGGAACCAAGTTTGACAATCTTCAGGACAAACTCGAGAAAGAGGGCTGGACAGCCATCAACAAAGACCTGAACGCCGATGCCGGCGGCGACTTCATCCATCTGCTCTATAAGTCGGTAAATAACACCGACGGACTGAACCACGGCTACATCACCGACTTCTATATTCTCGGCTCCAAAAGCGGTAGTGTTGACGAGGAGGTTACTTATCAGGGGCGCACGTACCATCTCGTGTCCTTCGAAGGCAGTACCGAATTCGAAAATAGCAATGGCGACCTGAACCGAGGCGCTGGCGGCGACTACATCCACCTGTATTACACGAAGGATCCCATGAATGAACAGGCTGTGAGCGAAATAGTCTTTGATAACAGTGAGTCGGGCGCCTTAGGCAATAAAGGCGGCTCCACAGCCTACGACCTGAATAATAAAGCGGGTGGCAAATACATCTACATGCACCTCACGAAGAATAATGCCACGACCGTCAAATACATCAGTTACACGTATGACACCACGAACGGCCTGGAGAGGGAGACAAAGACCTGTGGCCGTTCCAAAATGGTAAAAAGCAATGATAACATTTGGGATGACGGTTGGTATGTGGTCTCAGGCAACGTTGAAATCAGCGACCGCATCAAGATGAGCGGAACGGTGAACCTCATCCTCTGCGACGGCTGTACGCTGACCGCCAAGAAGGGTATCGAAGTGGAAGAAGGCAACACGCTGAACATCTTTGCCCAAAGCGAGGGCGCCAATGCCGGACAGTTGAAGGCAATAGCAACTGATAATACTTTTTTCTCGGGTATCGGCGGAGGAGACGAATGCTCTGGCGGCACGGTCACCATCTATGGTGGCACAGTTGAAGCCCATGGCGGAGAAGGTGGCGCAGGCATCGGCGGAGGAAATGAAGGAGCCGGCGGCACGGTCACTATCTATGGTGGCACAGTTGAAGCCCATGGCGGAGAGTCTGGCGCAGGTATCGGCGGAGGTTGGGAAGGCGCTGGCGGCACGGTCACCATCTATGGCGGCACGGTGGAGGCCTATGGCGGAGGTGTTGCCGCTGGTATCGGAGTAGGATATTCAGGCGCTGGCGGCGAGGTCACCATTTATGGCGGCACAGTGGAGGCTCATGGCGGAGAATTTGCCGCAGGTATCGGTGGAGGATATACATGCGTTGGCGTCACTGTTAGCATTTATGGCGGCATGGTAGAGGCCAATGGTGATAATGATGCTGCAGGTATCGGTGCGGGGCGTTATGGACAGAGTCACGGCACGCTGAAGATTGGCGACGGTGTTAAAGTCTATGGCGGCGACAGCGCGAACCCGACAACGCTCATTGCTACAGGCCCACAAGAGAACGTCGAAAGTCGCAATCGCTATATGATAGCCGGAGGCTACGTCAAAGGCGACGCCAATGACGATCTGAAAGTGAACGCCGCCGACCTCGTGGAGATGGTCAACGCCAAGAACGATAAGGCCAGCACCAGGTTCGTCCTGAAGAACGCTGACATCGACGGCGATAAAAAGATCACCCAGTCCGACATCGACGCCGTGGTGAAGATCATCTTGAAGAAATAATGTCGTAAGGAATCTTACGACCGCAACAATAATAAAGAGAGGCGACCAACTCGGCCACCTCTCTTTTTCACCTTTTCACCTTTTCACCTTTTCACTTTTTCACCTTTTCACCTTTAAAACGGTCCATGCCCCATACAACTCGTGGTACTAATCGCCGTGAGGAATGCCGTGAGCGCGGCTACTATCACCTTCACCGCCAGCTCCACAATTCTTTGCTTCTTCATAGACTTCAATTTCTTTTCTTTTTAAACTACGAATTTCACGAATTTCACTAATTATTGCTGCGCACAGATAA
>JAEETC010000243.1 GCA_016286585.1 Prevotella sp.
GATCCGCTCTATCGCGTGATTGCTGAAGACTTGTCGGCTTCAGAGTCCGGAGACTTCGACTTTAACGATGTCGTCTTCGATGTTGTGAAGGCAGAAGGTGGCAAGACAACACTGAAGCTTATCTGTGCTGGTGGTGTACTTCCGCTGAGAGTCAGAGGTGCTAATGAGTCTGAGGGCGTAGAGGTCCACAGTGTATTTGGAGAGATGGCTCCCAACGCAAAGGGCGAATATCAGATGTATAACACGGGTGCTGGTCCTACCGTACCAGAAAAGGAATTCACCGTCAATGGCGAATACACCACGCCTGAACAGATCAAGAATATCATTATTGAGGTCAAGAAGGAAAATGTCTGGATGCCACTCAATGCTACTCAAGGTGTAGCAGCATGTAAGATCTTGGTTAACGATACGTTCAAGCCTGTTCGTGAGAGAAGAAACATTGCTGACGAGAATAAGAGATTCACAAACTACGTACGAGGTATGTTTGTGGACAATTTCTGGTGGGATTGATGACATCAAATTCTTAGAATAATCGTGCAGGCCGATAATGGTCTGCACGATTTTTTTAAGCCTACAGAATATTCAGGAAGAGGGTGATGATTCCTGTATTGATCAGATCGGCGAACATGGCTCCGATGATGGGAACGATCAGGAAAGGCTTGACTGTATAGCGGTATTTATAGCATACAGCACTCATGTTGGCCATCGCATTGGGGGTTGCACCAAGGCCGAAACCACAGATGCCTGCACACAGGACTGCAGCATCATAATCGCGACCTAACAGGGGGAATGCCACCATGTAGGCAAATAGTGCCATCATCAGTACCTGAGAGACCAAGATGACGACCAACGGAAGGGCCAGGTTTTGAAGTTCCCAAAGTTTCAGGGATATCATGGCCATTCCGAGGAACAGAGACAGGCAGATGTTACCCACACTGATAATCCGCTCCATATCAAGCAGTTTCTCTGCTTTCTCCCATTTACCGTCATCTTTGTATCTGACGAATCCAATGGTGTTACGAACAATGGCGGCTAAGATCAAGGCTCCGAAATAGGTGGGGAACGTGATGCCCGTCTTTGCAAACAACCAACTCAATATGGTGCCAGCACCCATGACCAGGATAATGCAATAAGAAGCCTTTGCATACTGCTGGAACTCCTGCTCGTTCGTACTGATACGTTTTGTACGACCCGCGGGTGAAGCCTCGTCACTCTCGATACCAGCCATTGCGGGGTCAATCTCTTCATCTGGTGCTTGCATCTGTTCATGCGTCAGTTTCTTGCGGATAATCCGCTCTGCCAACGGGCCGCCTATCATAGAACCTGCAATCAAACCAAAGGTAGCAGCCGCCATTCCGATGGTTCCTGCGCCATGCAGTCCCATTCCTTCGAGAACACTCGCGAATCCGCCTGCCGTACCATGTCCGCCAGTCATGGAGATACTACCAGCAGCCATACCAATCAAAGGATCAACACCCATGAGGCGGGTAATTCCCATAGGCATTAAGTTCTGCAAAGCAATGATGAGAGCCAACAGGGTCAGCATGATGATCAAGAGTTTGCCTCCTTGCTTCAATACCTTCAGGTCGCTTTGGAAGCCAACGCTGGTAAAGAATGCCAGCATAAAGACATCCTTCAATGTGCCATCGAACGACACCTCAACATGGAACCAACCATATAGTATCAGGGTTATCAATGAAAAGATGATACCACCGCTGACTGGCGAGGGCACACAAAACTTCTGGAGAAAAGCAACCTTTCGCGTTAAAACCATACCGACGAGGAGGGCTAAGGCACCAATGCCGGCAGTCTGTATCATATCCAATTCAATACTTGTCATACGCACTTCCTTGTTATCGTTAGAATCTATACTGCAACTTGATATTGGCAGCATGTCTGTTTACTTTTGCATCACTACTGAACGCATCAAACATATCATGCCAGTCAACACCTATATTCCATTTCTTGCCAAATTGCTTGTTCACGGATAAGCATCCATACACAGGTACGCCAGTCTCCTCGCGAATGGGTGATTTCTTGGTGTAATAGACTACCTGCAGTCCTATCTGCCATGCTTGAGGAAGATAAGCAGTCGGAGCAAATCGGAATGAAGCATAGGTTCCACTCTTAGCCGTATACAGATTTGATCCTCCTGCCAGAGTCAACCCATTCGCTTTCCAATAAGCCGATGCACCCAGTTCCGTAAAGTTCTCGCCATCTTCAACGGCATAATAGCTGGCTTCCGTCTGCACAGTCAACTTCTGCTTACTATAGGCATAAGCCAACTTCATCTGGTTGATCGTCCATTCCTCCAGCAGTCCCTTAGTCCCCGCCCACTCCTCATCTATAAGCGTATTGGCATTCATAAAGAGAACCAAGTAGGAAGGATTATAGTATTTGCGATAATAGCCCAACTGGACTTGATGGCGGTTATCAGGCACATAGATGACGCAGGCATTCGCATTGTCACGGGTGTCTGAATACTTTTGACTGGTTCCAGCATCCTTCATCTTATAGTTATAGAACATCACACGATTACCAACTGTCAGCCTCCACTGAGGCAAGGCATAGGTGAACTGCAGATATATATCATTATTAAAGACATCCCAACTTCGGTCCGTATCCTTCTGCCTGGTCATCAGGAAATCTCCCTCGGCACCCAACATCATGGACAATCGCTTGGTCAGCAAAGGCGTATTCAGCTCAACGATATACAATGGCAGTTTGTTGGAGAGGGTCAGATCGCTGGCATACTGATAACCGCCCACGATGAGCAGTTCTGTACCTATGTCATTGAAGGTATGGAAGTATCTTGCTCTACCCATGACCTTACGTGACGTACTGGAAGGATGGTCAAGATATTGTTGGGTGAAATAGGTCAACAGTCTGTTTCTGTCATCAATCCGATTCGTCATGTGAAGTGTCAGATACTCCTCATTCCCATCCTGATGACGATAAGAAGCATTGGCATAGAGGTCAAAATGCAGACTGCCGTATAACGTATTCACGGAGCCAATACCTGCTACCTCCTTCCCAAAGCCTCCCTGTCCTTCCACGAAACCTTTCAAGCTTTCAGGCATCTTCATGTTGATATCCAGCACTCTGCCCATTCCAATAGTTCCCTTCGCAACACCCGTATTGTCACAAACCTGGATCTTGGCGATATCCTTGGCTTTCATCTGACTCAGAATCAACCTTGTATCACCATTCATCGGACAGTTGTCGATGCGGAGGTTATAGCTGGAGATGACATCCTCATAACCTGCAATCATCAGCTCTGGCACCATCTGAAGGACGTCCATCAGCGACTCTTCCCCAGTCAGTTCCATTCGCTGAGGATAAATCATCGTCCTGTCTGCCTTCATCTCGATGATGGGCAAATCACTTTCTGCAAACATCGAGACAGATGAAAGCAAAAAGCCGATCAATATGAGAATATGTCGATTCATATAAGGAAACTACTAAGGAAGCATTCCATGCTGCTTTGGGGACAGACTATTGACCTCCCAGGCGGGAGAAATAAAGGGCGATGTCGTCCCAGGTCTTGAAGGTGTCGGAACCGAACTGGATGAGTGTTGCCATGCCGTCAGTCTTATCCACATCAACCAGGAAGTCTCCATAGAGCAACTGTTTCTGATTTGTAAAGATGGTATGTCCCCAGGCCGGCACGTTGATATATTCATAGAGCCATTCCACAGTCTGGGCATAGTACTGGGCATCGGCAGGGGCTGCAGCGACAAAAAACAACTGGTAATGCTCCAG
>JAEETC010000055.1 GCA_016286585.1 Prevotella sp.
ATTGCCGCTCCTGCCCCACCGAGAAGCAGGGTGATGATGTAACTGATCACTTGAAGAATCTTCTTAACTGTTTTGCTCATAACTTTAGTGTTTTAAATGGTGAATAATTAGGGTTATTTTCGTGGCCTGAACCACCTCTCTTTCTGCCTACAAAGTTACAAAAAATAATCGAGAAAACCAAACATTTCCTCGTTTATTTTCAAAGCTGAATAATATTTTTTGCTTAATTATTTGGAGGTTTCGGAGAAAAACGACACAAAAGCGACACAAAAGTTCCAGACCCTTCCGTGTCATTTATGCCCAGATGCCCCATGACTATTTGTCCCTCTGTATCTACATAATCGCCTCGTATGTCAGGATGGTGGCGGCCGCGTTGGGCAGGTTTTTCAAGTGATAGAAAGGTATCTCGGTGGCGAGCTGGCCCATCAGGGGGGTGAGCAGCGCCATGGCGGCATCGTCCCACATAGGCATCATCACCTGATTGAGCAGTACGATCATCGCCTCTTGTTTCGTGAGGCGGCGGATGCTGTTCTCAGGGGCTTGTTCCAAGGAGATGAGGGCGCGGATGGGCACCTGCTTCTGCTGCTTGATATTGTCCTTGCCGTCCCAAGGCATGCCGAAGCCTATCCATTGGCCATTGATGCGGCGAAGACCTGGGCGGTCGCCGATGATGAAGTCGGCACCCTGATGCTCCACCCACAGCTTTGCCTGTGTCGATTTGCCCATGCCCGAGGGTCCGAGGAACACCACGCCGTAGCCATCTTTCTCTACCAATGCAGCGTGCAGAGGCATCCCGTCGCGCATCGTCATACCTGCCTCACAGGCGGCACGGATGGCAGAGGAAAAGGGGATGTCAGGGGTCACCCATCTTTGTATCACTTCCTCATAATAGCGCTGTCGGGAGATGTAAAGTGTCATATCCCTATAGTCTCTACTACACGTCAGCACATACTTACCGTTACGTTTCATCGTGTCCTCGTTCATCAGTGAGACGAAGGCCCATGAATCATGCATGTCGTGGATATTAAACCGGTCTGTCGTGCAGACAACGGGATGGGTAATTGCCTCGGCATACTGCTGGTCAAGCTGAAGCTCACCGCCCCAACGCACAGTAAAGGTATGGGTGGCAGGCATCACCTGACTGAAGCCACCTAAGTAGTCCATGTAATCGCTGTTGCTGATGTCTTCATCCACCAGCAGGCGGTAGTTGGCAAAGTAGTATTCGTGCATGGGCTAAAAGATTCGAGGGAATAAACGATGCAGTTTGTTCATCACCCTGAATGGCAGCAACAGCAAAGGGCGCAGGGGCAACAGCGAGTTCCACAGACGGAACACTCTTACCCATCGGGGCGATTCACAATCGATGGTGAGCCGTCCGCGTTTGATGAACAGCGCCTTGCCTAAAATCTGCCTCTTGGGCTGCCAATGGTCGGGGCGCAGGTTACCGTCGCCAAAGGTCTGCACACGCTCACCGTCTATCTGGTAGAGCCGATGCAGACAATAGTCGCCCCCTGCATACTTGCCTGGGAACAGCACGATGTCGCCCACCTTTAGTTTCTCTTCCTTGACAGCTACAATCATCACGTTGTCACGGAAGGGACGGACAAAGGGCATCATACTACCACCCGTCACCTGAAACCAGACGGGTATTTGCCCCGCTCCGTCAAGCGACTGCTCCTGCAGCGCTACCCATTGCTCTACGGTCAGCGATATCTTCTGGTCCATTGTAGTCTCGCAGCCGGAGGTCAGGCCACAACGCCTGCCTCCCGCAGCGAGCCGATAGTCTCCTGCACGTCGGCAAGGGCCGTCTCACGGGTGACGTCATACGCCTCCATGAGGGCATCAGCAGCCTCTTCCACGCTTTTGCCGGCCTGTAGTTGCTCGTAGATCAGCGCAGCAGTGTCGTTGAGATTCAGTGCGCCGCCAAATTCCTTGACGTTCGCCCCCGTAGGTAGCACGACGTTTAAGCCGCATACCTTGCGGAGCACAAAGTCTTTATTCATTTGCATTTCACTCACCATCATAAGTCTAAGCAATTCGGCTTTATTCCGCTCATTAAGGAGCCCGTAGTGCACCCCGATGCAGCGATTCTTGTCTTAAAGTCGAACTCAACCTTCTGAACGGTAGGCTTCTCGTAAGTCATTTTTTCTGTTTTCATCTTTTTTTAAGTTTAATTGTTATACAATATGACCTTTCGGTCGTTAATTATCTCTTTTCATTCTTTTCTGCGGCTTTATATCTTGCCCTTACATAGTTGCAATAATCCGGGTTGCACTGGTGTTGGGCAGCCACCTTCAGATGATGCATCGGGCAGTAATGGCACTTGTCGTTCAGTTCACAATTGTGGCATGCCTTGGGCACCTCGTAGTTCTTTACCGCGTCGTTCACCTTGCTCCAGGCCTGATGAAATCCGTCGCGCAGGGGATGGGCACACACTACATCCCTGGGGAATGACAGGCAGGGCACCATAATACCGTCCCAATTGACGGCAAAGCCAGAGCGGCCCGCACTGCAATACAATCCCTTTTCCGATAACATAGGGCGATTCCGTTGTTTCATAAAGAACTCATGGTCAGCAGCGTCGTACAGCGGGGGAAGCATTTCCTTTGCCTTCTCCTTGATGCTCATATCCTCTTCAATGGAGAGGTCGAAGTCCGCCTTCTTCCTGCCCGTATTGTCATACGGGTCAATCAGATCTCCATTCACCATCACACTGACACCAAACGTCCCTGCCAACTTCATCACCCGCTCCGTCCATGGCGACATATAGCTGCTGGGCGTCACCATAATCTGAATCGTCAGCCCAGCATCGACGGCCTTCCAGATATGGCTCACCACCTGCTCGTAGGCATCCACGCCTGTCACGGCTACATACGACTCGCTGTCGCAGCCATAGAGGGAGATGTCAAGTTTATAAGGTGGATATTCCTGGAATCGCTTGATAGCCTCTTCGTTGAGCAGCAGTCCGTTGGTCTTCACTTGGGTGACGATGCCGTGATTGATGAGATACATATAGATATCCCAGAAAGCGGGGTGTGTCATCGCCTCGCCGCCCGTGAGCAGTGCCTCCATCATACCCTCGTCGATGGCCTGCTGGATGATGGAGAGCCATTGCTCGCCCGACAGCATCCGATGCTTCACCGACGGGTCCTGCAGATGCACATAGCACATCTTGCAGTCGAGGTTGCACAGCGGTGTCAACTCAAAACTGCCACTATACGGAACGTCCGCCTCGCGGGTCCGCTCCTGTATCATCGCCAGGAATTCTCTATAGGGTAATTGATCCATATAGTCTATTTTACGCCGACAAAGATACGAATTATTTTGTTAAAGATTGTCACCCCCCCTTAAATAGTGTTAATAGCCTGAAAATAGTTTCATATCAGCTGTCCGCGCACTTTTTCGCAGAAAAGCTTGGACGATTGGAAAACTTATCGTATCTTTGCAGCTTCATAATAAACGTAAAAATCTTTCGCATATCCGATATTTCCTTTAGGATGTTCGGAAGTTCCGAAAAAGGGGGCTCTGGAGTTTAGATAGACTAAAGTGGGACTTTAGGCTAAGTAAAGTCGGAGTTTAGGCTAAGTAAACTCTGGGTTTAGTCTAGGGTGTCTCAGGGGCTGTTTATGACAATCTGTAGTGTCAGTATTTTTCGCAAATATCACTAAAAAGACAAAACGTTTTGATTGAGTTTCTGAGAACAAAAAGTTGAGTTTTTACAATTGTTAAATTGAAAGCCAATTTGCTGATATTCAGTATTTTAAATGCATGGTTTTGAGTTTTTGATACCTTTTCCCCAAAAAATTATTTTTTTATAATACATAAAATAGAATTTTTGGCGATTTGCCCTCAAAAACTCAACAAGCACCACTTAAAAGGCTGTCTGACAGTCGGTTACAACCTATCAGACAGCCTTCAAAAACTCAACAAAAACTATTAGGCGTTCAGAATGGCACAGGATGCTGCTGCTGGATGTAGTCGGCGATGTCGAACTTCAGATTGCCCTCCGGGGCCTTTTGCCGGCAGATGTCGAAGACGGTGAAGTTTGCCAAGTCGGCCATCTTAGTGATAGCGGCACTCCATTCGGTGATGGCGTCACGGTCGGGGATGACGATCACATCGCGGCCCTGCAACGGCTGCAGCACCTCGCGACGAAGCATCCCTTTGTTGCCCGTGGCCACCCACGTCCAGAGCGGGAATGCCAATGCACCGAACAGGGCGTTCTTCGGACTCTCGACGAGCACCACGATGCTTTCTGGATAGCGTGCGAGCAGGTGTTCGCCAAAGAGGCATTTGGACTGGAACTGTGCGTCCTTCGGCAGCCTGCCCTGGCGTGCCCAGACGCTGCCCAGCCAGTAGCATGAGCCTTTGTCGCTGTGGGCGAACCGTGGCGACGAGGGATCGGTCTCGTAGTGCTGCACTTTCAGATTGCACACACGGCCATGGATGTCGATGCTCGGAAACACGGTGCAGTCGTCATGATCCCCCATCGCATAGGTCCCGAGACGGTATTCTTCAGTCACCCATTCCACAGCCTCGGGATGGAACATGCGCATGAGGCACTTGCAAAGCGAATTCTCCGCCGTCACCAGCTCGTCGACCATCTCCACGGGGATATACGTATAGGCCGGCTCCACGGGCTTGGCAGCGGGTTTCCGCTTGGGCCTGGGCACGAAGGAGCCTGCAGGCGTGGTGCTGATGCCGAACTCGGTGGACAGCCAGCGGCAGGCCTCCTGGAACGACCACTCCTCGTGCTGCATCGTGAAGCTGATGACCGAGCCGCCCTTGCCGCAGCTGAAGCAGTGGCAGTGGTTCTCGCCGGTGCGCTCGTAGAGCGTCAGCGAGGGGCGCTTGTCGTCGTGCCAGGGGCAGAGGGTCTTGACGACCGAGCCCGACCGCCTGAGCTGGCATCCCAGCCGACGTGCCACCTCGGTGATGGGGATGGCGTTCAGGCGCTCGGTGTCGAAGTGTTCGTACTGGCTGTTCATGATGCAGCGAGCTTAAGCTTGAAACGCACGATATTACCGAAGTCTTCACGCGGGAAGACGCTTGAGAGCCGCTCATAGAACTTCTGCTTGCCGCTGGGCTTGAGCGACGATCCGAAGCAGTAGTTGCGGTAGGCGGTGTAGACCTCCTGTCCGCCGGTGGTGTAGTCGTAGGGCTCGCACATCTCACCGGCAAACAGCAGCACGTTGTCCGACAGCAGACGGTAGTGGTCGAGGGCCTGCTCGCAGTTCTGGCTATGCGTGAACTCGCCTCGCGACATCAGTCCGGGCAGGGCCTGCAGCACCCAATTGAGAATGCCCGGCAGCTCGCCCTTGAGCTTGTCGGCCAGCTGGCGGTCGACCTCCTCCTGCGGGATGGTGACCTGATAGGCGAGGATCAGTAGTCGGCGGAAGTATCCGAACGTGTTCTCAGCCCTCGGCAGATCGTTGAAGGCGGCGAGCACCTTGCCGTAGTTGTTCGTCTCACGCGGATCCACGTACAGGCGCTTGACGGTGACCCGCTCGCCCGAGGTCAGCTGCTTCAGCACGTTGGGGTTCACGTCGCGGCCCGACTCCGTCGAGATGTTGAGCATCTTGCCCTCAAAGCCGGCCCGCTTCACGTCGTCGTTGGTCAGGTCTGACAGCGAGAGATAGCTGACGTTCACCGACCCCAGCAGGGCCTCGACCACCTCGAGCGTCACCGACTTGCCGTTCTGTCCGGAGCCGTAGAGCCAGAGCATCTTCTCCAGGCGGTGATGCTTCATCAGACAGTAGCCGATGAACTCTGCCAGCAGCTGCTGAGCCTCGGCCTCGGGCAGCACCCGGTCGAGGAACTGCAGCCACAGCGGACATTCCGCCTGCGCATCGTACACGTAAGGTAAGGTGTGGGTAAAGAGGTCTTCCTTGCGGTGGTCGCGCAGCCTGACGCTGCCGTCGCTGCCGACGACCAGCGTGCCGTTGCGCACGTTGATCCACACCTCGCCGTCGGGCACCAGGCAGCGGCGGTTCTTGGAGAGGTTGAAGCCCACGCCCTCGTAGAGTCCCTTCATAAACACATGGTTCACGCGCAGGGACTCCGGCACGCCGCAACGCTCGGCACACAGGTTGACGAAGTCGAGCCACTGCTGGGACTCGATGGCCTCCCAGTGGCTGCCTGTGTAGACGAGCATGCGCTGGTTGCTCTTTGCCTTCTCGTCGTACTCACGGCACCACAGCCGTTCGTCGGCAGCGCGCTTCACCTCACGGATGACGATCTCGCGCAACGCTGCCTGCCACTGCTTACCCGACATCAGCTGGATGATGTCCTGTTCCTTCGACACGACACCATTGGCGATGGCCTCCAGCGTGATGTCGACCAACAGAGTCTCACGCACTCGGCGCTGAGCCTCCAGTTCACTGACCTTTCCGGCCAGCCCCTGCTCCAGGGAATTAAAATCAGTTATGTTTGTTTCCATAGTGCAAAGGTACGCATGAAGGGCTGTACAAATCGCCTACCCATCGCCTACCGGTAGGCGGTTGGTAGGCGTTTTTTGAAGGGCTCAGATGCCGGCCAGCAGGCGGTTCAGGCGGCCGAGGAAGGGGCGGGTCTTGGCAAGGCTCATGGCGTGGTTGTAGTCGGCCTTCATGTTGCTGCGGTCCCAGAGCTGCTCGAAGGGCTTCCACTTGTCGTCGATGCCCAGCAGCCGTTCCGTCTCGGTGGAGAGGCGGGTGATCATATCGTTGGCCAGTAAGGCCGACATGGTGCGCGATAGTCCGACGGGCTGGTAGTCGTCGTCGATGAGCCCTTCCTGCTGCAGGATGCGCCACATGAACATGGCCCTGCCGCTGGCGAGCTTCGGCGGCAGCACACCCTTCTGGGCCGGCTGCGCCTTTCCGTTCGGGCCCGTCTGGGCTCGCCTTGAAGGCTGCCGTCCCGTGCGCTCGGCCTCGGCGATGCGGGCCATCGCGTCGAGGTAGGCCTCATTGATGTCGGAGTAGAACTTCAGTTCGTTGGCCAGCTGCTCAACATGCTGCCTGGCCACCGTCGGGCCGCCGTTGGCCAGATGGAACGCCACCGCGTCGTCCATCACCTTGCGGGCGATGGAGAAGTCTCCTGAGGGCATGTGTGACAGTTGCGGATTGGCCATGGCGGTAGGAATGGGTTTGGGGGTGGATAGACGTTTGGATTCCCTGTTTGTCTTTCGACTGTAGCTCTGTGCCCGCCAGTATTCCCCCTCCGTTGATGCCAAGGCTCTGGAGCACGACTTCGCTGGCCGACCTGCCCCGTGCAGTCCGTCCAGCATTGGCGTACCAATAATCAACTCTAGGCATCAACTTTTCCATCATTCCTTCTTTCAGCGTGCCCCGTTTTTTCCAGGGGCAAATCTTTGCAAAGGTAAGGCTTTTCCCTGAGAATAAAGCAAGAATATGCAGGAAAAATGCATCCCCATCCTCAAATCCTTGACATAAAGCAAGACTTTTGTAAGAATATATAAAAATAAGCCCGCTCCTTTTTGGGGAACGGGCTTGAAGTGACAACTTCTGTCGGGGCGACAGGACTCGAACCTGCGACATCCTGGTCCCAAACCAGGTGCGCTACCAACTGCGCTACGCCCCGAACTTATATGAATGCTTTTACTTAATAATTCCTTGTTCTACAAAGATCTTCTTAAGAGCCTTCACCGAACGGTCTACCTGCTCATTAGTGTGAGTGGCCATCAAGGCATAACGTACCAGCGTGTCCTGAGGGGCACATGCGGGTGGAATCACGGGATTGATGAACACACCAGCCTTGAAGGCAAGGGCTGTCACAAGGAATGTCTTCTCCACGTCACGCACATAGAGCGGGATAATCGGACTCTCCGTGTCGCCAATCTCAAAACCTTCCTCACGGAAGCGCTTCAGGGCGTAATTCGTCACCTTCCACAGAGCCTCGATGCGCTCTGGTTCCTGCTGAATGATGTGCAGGGCCTCCATAGCGGCAGCAGTAGCTGCGGGGGTGTTTGAGGCAGAGAAGATATATGTGCGGCAGGTATGGCGCAGGAAGTTGATCGTGTCCCAGTCGGAGGCGATAAAACCACCGATGGATGCAAGTGACTTGGAGAATGTACCCATGATGAGATCCACCTCGTCGGTGAGTCCGAAATGATCGCACACACCCCTACCCTGACGACCGAAGACACCGATACCGTGAGCCTCGTCGACCATGATGGAACAATTGTACTTATGCTTCAGCTCAACAATCTCTGGCAACTTGGCGAGGTCACCCTCCATAGAGAACACACCGTCGACAACGATGAGCTTGATGGCTTCCTGGGGCAGTTTCTGAAGCACGCGCTCCAGGTCTTCCATATCGTTGTGCTTGTAGTGCAGCTGCTTGGCGAAAGACAGACGTCTGCCATCGACGATGGATGCGTGATCACGATCGTCGCAGATGATGTAGTCATCCTTTCCAACCACCATAGCAAGAACGCCCTGATTCACAGAGAAGCCCGTAGAGAAGCAGAGGCAATCATCCTTACCGATGAACTCGGATATCTCCTTCTCCAACTGCACATGGAGATCGAGCGTTCCATTGAGGAATCGGCTACCGGCACATCCCGAACCATACTTGTCGAGGGCTGCCTTGGCGGCATTGATGATGCGCTGATCACCCGTCAGTCCCGTATAGGCGTTTGAGCCGAACATCAGCACCTTGTGACCGCCCATTTCAACTTCCGTTCCCTGCTTACCTTCTATCGCGCGAAAGTAAGGATAGACATCAGCTTCCATGAACTTTTGAGGCTCACGATAGTGCTTATATTTCTCTTGTAATTGTCCCATTTATATGAGGTAATTTCGTTGTTCTGCTAAATTTCGGCTGCAAAGTTACACAATTTTTATCAATTCGTGCAAGTTTTTCTTAATAAAAGTACTATTTTTCTATTTTTCTTGCATAATTAGTTGGTTGTTGAGGTGTTTTTTCGTAATTTTGCATGGAGAATATGAAGAAGAGACGCATCACATTCATCATCAATCCCATCTCGGGCACACAGTCGAAGGATGAGATCCCGGAGCTCATCGAGAACCTTCTCGACCATGAGCTCTACGACTGCGAGATCCGGATGACAGAGTATGCCGGCCACGCGGCAGAGATTGCCAAGGCCTGCACCGAGGAAGGTATCGATGTAGTGGTTGCCGTGGGTGGTGACGGTACTGTGAACGAGGTGGCGCGTTCGCTGACACATACTGATACGGCATTGGCGATCATACCTTGCGGATCGGGCAATGGACTGGCCAGACACCTCTGTCTGCCAATGGACGCGAAGAAAGCCATCGCAGTGATCAACACCTGCAATATCGAGACATTCGACTACGGCATCATCAACGACCTGCCCTTCTTCTGTACCTGTGGCATGGGGTTCGATGCGTTCATCTCATTAAAGTTCGCCGAGAGTGGCAAGCGAGGCCCGATCACCTATGTGGAGAATGTACTGAAGGAAGGCCTGAAGTATCAGCCAGAGACCTACGAGGTGGAGACCGATGACGGGGCACACAGTTACAAGGCGTTCCTCATCGCCTGTGCCAACGCCTCACAATATGGCAATAATGCCTACATCGCCCCTGGTGCAACGATGAAAGACGGTGAGATGGACGTGATTATCATGGAGCCCTTCGATGCCCTCGAAGCCCCACAGATAGCTGCCGACCTCTTCATGAAAACCCTCGGCAACAACTCAAAGATCAAAACTTTCCGAACCAAGCACCTCCATATCCGCCGCAAGCAGCCCGGAGCCATCCATTACGATGGCGATCCCATCATGACCGGTACGGAGATCGACGTGGAAATCAAGCCCAGTGGCATCCGCATACTCACCGACCCCAATATGACTGAGGATTTGGGGCAGCCCAACTTCCTGCTCAATGCCTTCAGCGACTTCTTTAATAATATAAATAATGTACGCGAGGACATCGAGAAACGTGGCAAACGGATACAGCGTGTGAACAAGGTACTGCTAAGAAAACTCACAAAGCTATAATAGAAAAAGCTGAGGGAAATCATTTCCTTCAGCTTTCTTTTTGCGAGGTGCCTGGCGGATTCGAACCGCCGTAGACGGTTTTGCAGACCGTTGACTAAGCCACTCATCCAAGGCACCTTTTCTGCAAACGCGGGTGCAAAGGTAGGCATTATTTTCGACACTGCCAAATGTTTTCGGGATTTTTTCGCTTCTTCTTGCAATTTTTCGCCAATGCACAGCCTTTGCAGGCTTCAGGTTCATCCGTCAGAGCCCGGTATACGCGCCACGTCGCATAGCCGATCGCCCCGACAAGAATCGCTGCCACAGCCCAGGTCTGCCACATGTCTATTCCTCGGAATCGAAAAGATTCTGGATATCATTTATCTCCTCCTCATCAAACCACTTCGACAGTTTCTCGCGTGCCTGGGTAATGATTTCAGGATCGATACCCGTCCACACCTTCTTCAGCACGTAGAGCAGCACGGCGAGGTCGTCGGTCAATCCGGCGATGGGAATGGCATCGGGGATCACGTCGATAGGGCTGATCATATATCCAAGGGCACCAATGATGATGGCCTTGTCGGCCTTGCTCACCTTGTCGCTCTGAAGCGTATAATACAAAATCAGTGCTGCATAGACGAGCTTCGAGCCGGCGCGTTTGGCAATACGTGAGATCTTTTCCGCAAATTCTGATTGAGAGAACTTGCTGGCATAATTCATAAAATCGGGTAATTCCATTTTCATATCTGGTTAGTTTTTATTGATTGATTCTGATGATTCTAATGCCCGTATGCGAAGGATGCTTCTGAAGATACTCATAGAGCGTCATGGGCTCCTCAACCACCTTCTTGTGCAGCTGCGAGGCATTCAAAAGATGCAGACCGTCCTTCTTCCACACGGCAAAGCCCAGATGAGCGATATCAAGTCCGGCCTTCTTACAGGTGATGGCGATGATGTCACCATCGTGGATGGCTTCGCGCATGACTTTTGTGTTGCGAACCTTCGCCTTGGGGATATAGCGGAACTTCATGCCCGTGATGCGTTGCTCCATCCGACGGATTTCAGGCACATATTCAGGATGTGCCTTCAGTGCCTGATAGCTCTGGGGATGCTGACTCATATAGTTGACGCTAACAGTCTGAACAGACATAAATGGCGGATTGGGCTTTTGTATCTCGCTCACGATGCCCGCCTTGGCGTTTGAAACGATCCAATCAGTAAAATAATGTATGCGCGAAGGATAGCGGTCGATGACGCCATCGTGATAGCGCATCCGTTGGAGTCTTTTTCTGAAAGCAGCAAAGGTTTGTTCACCTGAACAGGCGCAAAGGGTTAAAGCAGTGACCGTCTCAACCAACGTCGTGCAATCCAACTGTCGGGTGTTTACCACCAGACGTTCATCGCCGTCTTTCTCAAGGGTATAGGCCACGTAGGGTCTGCCGATGAACTGACGGGCAAAGAAGAGCGGGAAGTTCGTTGTGCGTGGCTGTTGACGGGCCTCACTGAGCATACGGCACACAGTGATGCTGTCGGTCGGTATATAGACCGCCGAACTACCCTGCCCTGCCTTCATCGTCATGCAGCAAAGCATCACCACCATCGCTAAAACCAATCCTCTTCTTTTCACCTTTTCACTTCTTCACTTTTTCACTCCTTCACTCCTAAAATTTCCCCAGTATCCTATCCATTGCCCAATTCACGGGTGTGGCCGAGACACTGGTACACGTACAAACCGCCAAGCCTTGCAGATGCTCAATCACATTCTTAATCAGCGGGTACTGTACATAAGGTGGGTTGGGAACCGTGATATTCTCATCGCCTTCACTGGTCTGAAGGCGGATGGGGTTATAGTCGAACACCGAGAAACTCACCTGTCCCTTCGTGCCGATAATCTCGATACAGTCCTCTCGGGCACTCTCATGAGCCACATAGCACCACGAGCCGCTACCAGGCACACCATTCTCAAAACGGAAACAGGCACTCACAGAGTCCTCCGCATCATAATAGCCACCACGATTGGCATGCATGCCGCGAGCCTCGAGGATCACACCAAACATATCTTGCAGCAAATCCAACTGATGGGGCGCCATATCGTAGAAATAACCGCCTCCGGCTATCTCTGGTTGCAGCCTCCACGGAAGGGGTGTATGATTACGTATGGCCTCAGCATCTGCCGCACGCAAAGGCTCTGTATAGCGTATCTGTGCATTCAGTATCTTACCGATCTTACCGCTACTGACGATATCCTTAACCTTTTGGAAGTAAGGCAGATAGCGACGATAATAGGCCACAAAACACGGGATGCCCGTCTGCTCGGAGATACGATTGATACGGGCACAGTCATCGTAGCTGGCCGCCAGTGGCTTCTCCACGTAAACAGGCTTTCCGGCTTTCATGGCCATGATGGCATAGGTGGCATGACTCGATGGAGGGGTAGCCACATAGATGACGTTCACATCGGGGTCATCGATCAGTTCCTGGGCATCAGTGTACCATTTTCGGATACCGTGAGTGACTGCAAAGGTGCGGGCACGACGCTCAGTCCGGCTCATCACCGCCACCACATCCGATCCCTTTACATCACTGAAGGCCGGACCGCTTTTTTTCTCCGTCACTTCACCACATCCGATGAATCCCCAATGCAATAACTTCATTTTTTCTACCTTTTACGGTGCAAAGTTAATAAAAAATGCGCAAACACAAAATTTTTTCGTAACTTTGCACACAAAAAACAACATTCTCATGGAAAAAGAGCAAGAAGACATCCTCCAAAAAGACCGTAGTGTCCGCGCTTGCATTAGTAGCGGGTACCGTCTTTACACGTCTAATTTCAAACGCATATTCCGCTATTCATGGGTGGCTGCCATCGTCTATGCCGTCATAACGAGTAT
Source organism: Prevotella sp. (assembly GCA_016286585.1). GTDB lineage: Bacteria > Bacteroidota > Bacteroidia > Bacteroidales > Bacteroidaceae > Prevotella. The sequence goes on from JAEETC010000055.1 coordinate 12,853, forward strand.
CGGTGGAACCCTCATGATTACACATCCGGAACTGACATTCGTCAGCCTCCCGCTGTTCATCATCATCGAAGCATTGTTCCTGTCATACGGTTTTGCCGTACTCAAGCAGCATCAGGAGACGGGCTCCATCGGATGGGCTCCCCGGTGGTTCAGCATCAATACGCACATTTTTGTCCGAACGATTATTGCATGGTTATGGACGCTGGTCATCTGCATCATATCGGGTTGTATCCTCGCTGCAGTTGGTATCGCCGCCGCCAAATATCTTTCCGGTTATACGGCCATCGCATGCTTCGTGTTATTCAACGTGCTCATCTTCGTTTTCTTCCTGCCACTGCTATACACCAACATGCGTTATGTCTTGACCGACGGCATCAGCTATTGGCAAAACCTACATGAGCGCTATGGTATCGGTATGCGTCGCTGGGGATTCATCTTCCTGATTCTCTTCATTACGGCACTTATAGGTGCAGTATGCGCTGTCATCACATCGTTCCCAGCCATCATCCTTTCCATCGCAGGAAACGAGGCCAATATGGGATACTTGACAGGCGACCCATACAATATGCCTTCCTATATCGGATGGCTTGCTGCTGCAGTGTTTCTGATTATCGGCTTCATACAAGCTTATATCGTGCTCTCATTCCTCTTCCCTCTGTATTATATGTACGGAGCCATTGACACCCACGAGAAAGAAAAGAAAAACTTCAACAAATCAGCCATATGAAAAAGATTCTCTTCATCGACCGCGACGGCACTCTGATAGAGGAACCCGCCGACGAGCAGATTGATGCATTTGAAAAGCTGAAATTCGTGCCAGGCATGATTCGCAACCTCGCCTTCATCCGCGAGAAACTCGATTTTGAATTTGTCATGGTGAGTAATCAGGACGGCCTCGGTACCGATGCTTTTCCCGAGAACACCTTCTGGCCCGTTCAGAATTTTATCCTACAAACACTTGAAGGTGAAGGCATCACGTTCGACGATATCCTCATCGATCCCCACTTCCCCGAGGACAATGCCCCCACACGCAAGCCCAACACAGGACTGGTGGAGAAATACATGAACGATTCTGCATACGACATCGCTAACAGCTACGTTATCGGGGATCGCGAAACAGATAGAACCTTTGCTCGAAACATCGGCTGTAAATCGCTGATATTAAGCGATGAAGGAATGTCGTGGAGCAAGATTGCAGAATTATTGTTTGCTGGCGAGCGTATCGCTGAAGTCAGTCGTAAAACCAAAGAGACCGATATTCATATCAAGGTCAATCTTGATGGCACAGGCAAGTGCGACATTCAGACGGGATTGGGCTTCTTTGACCACATGCTGGAACAGATTGGTAAGCACGGCATGATGGATCTCACAATCCACACCAAGGGCGATCTCGAAGTGGATGAGCACCACACGATAGAAGACACAGCCATTGCCTTGGGAGAGTGTATCCTCACAGCCTTGGGCGACAAGCGTGGCATCGAGCGCTATGGCTATTGTCTGCCTATGGATGATTGCCTCTGTAGTGTAGCCTTAGATTTTGGAGGTCGTCCCTGGCTGGTCTGGGATGCTGAGTTCAAACGTGAGAAGATTGGTGAGATGCCTACCGAAATGTTCTTACATTTCTTCAAGAGCCTCAGTGATGCTGCAAAGATGAATCTGAACATCAAAGCCGAAGGTCAGAACGAGCACCATAAGATAGAGGGAATCTTCAAAGCTTTGGCGCGTTCGTTGAAGATGGCCGTCAAGCGCGACATCTACCACTACGAACTGCCTTCGACAAAGGGAATGTTATAGATTTCCGTCGAAAATTTGGCCAATTCAAAAAATAGTCGTACCTTTGCAGCCCATTATTATAAATAAGGTATAAAGAAAGCAATGATAACAGTCACAAACCTGCAAATACAGTTTGGAAAGAAAGTCCTCTATAAGGACGTGAACCTGAAGTTTACCAGTGGCAACATTTACGGTATTATCGGTGCCAATGGTGCCGGTAAGTCAACCCTGCTTCGCGCTATCAGCGGTGAGCTGGAGCCCAACAAGGGTTCGGTGGAAATGCTACCTGGCGAACGCATGAGTGTGTTGGAACAGGATCACTTCAAATACGATGCCTTCACGGTGATGGACACGGTGATGATGGGTCATAAACCCATGTGGGACAATATGAAGGAGCGCGAGGCCCTCTATTCGAAGCCTGAGATGACCGAGGAAGACGGCAACCGAGCTGCAGAACTCGAAATGGCCTTTGCCGAGATGAACGGTTATGAGGCTGAGAGTGAAGCAGCCCAATTACTGCAAAACCTTGGTGTCGCCGAGGGTCAGCACTACAAGCAGATGTCGGAAATCTCAAACAATGAGAAGGTGCGCGTGATGCTGGCCAAGGCTTTGTTCGGTCATCCCGATAACCTGCTGCTCGACGAGCCCACCAATGACCTCGACCTCGACACCGTGCAGTGGCTGGAGGAATACCTCTCGAATCTGGAACAGTGTGTGCTGGTGGTCAGCCACGACCGTCACTTCCTCGATGCCGTCTCCACTCAGACCGTAGATATCGACTTCGGCAAGGTAACACTTTTCTCTGGTAACTATTCGTTCTGGTACGAGTCGAGTCAGCTGGCTTTGCGTCAGGCCCAGAACCAGAAGATGAAGGCTGAGGAGAAGAAGAAGCAGTTGGAGGAGTTTATCCGTCGTTTCTCTGCCAACGTGGCCAAGTCGAAGCAGACAACATCGCGTAAGAAGATGCTGGAGAAATTGAACGTAGAGGAGATCACACCCTCAACACGTAAGTATCCTGGTATCATCTTCTCGATGGAGCGTGAGCCTGGAACGCAGATATTGGAAGTAGAAGGTTTGAAGGCAGTGGATCCAGACGGAACAGTGCTCTTCGACAATGTCAGCTTCACCATCGAGAAAGGACAGAAGACTGTTTTCCTCTCCCACAATCCGAAGGCTATGACCGCCCTCTTCGAGATCATCAACGGTAACCGTGAGGCTCAGGCTGGTACTTATAAGTGGGGTGTCACCATCACCACCGCCTATCTCCCACTCGATAACACCAAGTTCTTCCAAAGTGAGATGAACCTCGTGGATTGGCTCTCACAATGGGGACCGGGTAATGAGGTGACGATGAAGTCGTTCCTCGGACGTATGCTCTTTAAGGAGGAAGATGTGCTGAAGCACGTGAATGTGCTCTCTGGTGGTGAGAAGATGCGTTGCATGATTGCACGTATGCAGTTGAAGAACGCCAACTGTCTCATCCTCGACACACCTACCAACCACCTCGACCTGGAAAGCATCCAGGCCTTCAACAACAATCTCATACAGTTCAAGGGCAACATTATCTTTGCATCACACGACCATGAGTTCATCAATACCGTGGCCGACCGTATCATTGAACTGACCCCGAAAGGAACCATTGACAAGCTCATGACCTACGATGACTACATCTATGATGAAGCCATCAAGGAGAAGAAAGCAGAACTGTACTCATAATGGCACGGAATTTGCTTTTTAGTCAGGCAGAACTTTAATACATTGTAATTATGACAGAAAAAGATATTAAGATCGAAGATGAAGAGACTCTGAATGAGGAGCCTGTTGCAGAGACTGACAAAGAGGCAGAATCTGCAGAAGAGAAGACCCCGTTGGAGAAGGCTCAGGACGAGATTGAAGAGCTGAAAGACAAGTGGCTTCGCTCAGTGGCAGAATTTGAGAATTACCGCAAGCGTACACTGAAAGAGCGTGCCGAGTTAATTCTGAATGGCGGTGAGAAAGTCATTACAGCCATCCTGCCTGTCCTCGACGATATGGAACGAGCCATCGAGAATGGTGAGAAGACAGACGATCCGGCAGTGCTTCGTGAAGGTATGGAACTGATCCATCAGAAATTCATGAAGACCCTCGAAGGACAGGGTGTCAGTAAGATTGAAACAGAAGATGCAGACTTCGACACAGACGTTCATGAGGCAGTAGCTATGGTTCCCGGTATGGGCGACGACAAGAAAGGAAAGGTCATAGACTGTCTGCAAAAAGGCTACAAGCTAAACGACAAAGTCATCCGCCACGCAAAGGTGGCTGTCGGTCAGTAATCATCTGTAAACCGTAAACAGTAAACAAAACAAATGGCACAGAAAAGAGACTACTACGAGGTGCTCGGGGTCGAGAAGACCGCCTCGGAAGACGAGATTAAAAAAGCATATCGCAAAATAGCCATCAAATATCACCCTGACCGTAATCCGGGTGACAAGGAAGCTGAGGAAAAATTCAAAGAGGCAGCAGAAGCCTATAACGTGTTGCATGATCCGAAGACCCGTCAGCAGTATGACCAGTTCGGTTTCAACGGTCCGGGAATGGGAGGCTTCGATTTCAGCGGCTTCGGCGGTGCATCAATGAACATGGACGACATCTTCTCGATGTTCGGCGACATCTTCGGAGGTCATGGTTTCGGAGGCTTCGGTGGTGGTTCGCGCCGTCCCCAGCAGCATCGTGGCAGTGACCTGAGGTTGAAAGTCAGACTATCGCTGGAAGAAATTAACAAAGGCGTCACCAAGAAGTTCAAGGTGCGCAAGGATGTTCACTGCCCACATTGCAACGGTTCTGGTGCGGAGGCTGGCAGTGGAAAAGAGACCTGTCCTACCTGTCACGGACAAGGTGTTATCACCCACACCACCCAAAGCATCTTCGGCATGATGCAACAACAAAGTGTCTGTCCCACGTGTAATGGTGAAGGACAGGTCATCAAGAATAAATGCAAACATTGCGGAGGTACTGGTATCGAGAAAGGCGAAGAAGTGGTTGAGATCAACATTCCGGCTGGTGTGGCTGAGGGAATGGTCGTCAACGTTCCTGGTAAGGGAAATGCAGGAAAGCACAATGGCATCCCTGGAGACATCCAAGTGTTCATCGAAGAAGAAGAGAACAGCACCTTCGTTCGCGATGGCAATGATCTCATCTACAATCTGCTGCTTGACTTCCCGACAGCAGCCCTCGGTGGTGAGGTTGAGATTCCAACCGTAGAGGGTTCCAAACTCAGAGTGAAACTGGACAATGGCACTCAGCCCGGCAAGACCCTCCGTTTGAGAGGCAAGGGTCTGCCTGCTGTACAAGGCTATGGTAGCGGTAAAGGCGATCTGGTGGTGAATATCAGTGTCTACATTCCGAAAACGCTGAGCAAAGAAGAGAAGGAGGCCATTGAAACCTTCCGTCAGAGCGACAATTTCAAGGGCGACAAGCAGACTCGTGACTCTATCTTCCAAAAATTCAAGAATTACTTCAATTAATCTGACGGAAAGATGATGACCTATCAGGAGA
>JAEETC010000056.1 GCA_016286585.1 Prevotella sp.
CGGCTGTACAGCGTCAACATGACTGGTGCCATTAAACAACTTGAGACGGTAGATGGTGTTCACAACGCAGTTTTATCTCCCTCAGGCAATTTCCTCATCGACAGGTTCTCTACCCCAACAAGACCTCGGGTCATTGATGTCGTGGATATCAACCAGAAGACACCACATCATACGAATCTCTTGGAAGCAGATGATCCCTGGGCAGGTTATATACAACCCATCTTTGAGTGTGGCAGCATCAAGGCAGCTGATGGCGTTACTGACCTTTATTACCGTATGGTGAAACCTGCAGACTTCAACCCTGAAAAGAAATACCCCACGGTGGTTTATGTCTATGGTGGTCCTCACGCCAATAACGTACAGGCCTCCTGGCACTGGGCCTCTCGCAGTTGGGAAACCTACATGGCACAAAAAGGCTATATTATCTTTATCTTAGACAATCGTGGCAGCCAGTATCGCGGCAGAGACTTCGAACAAGCCACCTTCCACCAGTTAGGTCAGATTGAGATGCAAGACCAGATAAAAGGCGTGGAATACCTGCGCACCCTACCCTATGTCGACATGGAACGTCTGGGCGTACACGGCTGGAGTTTCGGAGGATTCATGACCATCTCACTCATGACCAACTATCCTGACGTATTCAAAGTGGGTGTGGCTGGAGGCCCTGTCATCGACTGGAAATGGTATGAGGTAATGTATGGCGAACGTTACATGGGGACCCCAGAGAACAACCCTGATGGCTATGCCAAGACCAGCCTCATCAATAAAGCCAAGAACCTGAAGGGCAAACTTCAGATTATCACTGGTAATAATGATAATACGGTTGTGCCACAGCATTGTCTGTCGTTCCTCGATGCCTGTATCAAGGCCGGAACCCAACCAGACTTCTTTGCCTATCCAGGTGAGGAACATAACATGCGCGGCCATGCTTCCGTGCATCTCCACGAACGCATCACCCAATATTTCGAAGATTATTTAAAATAGAATATGAAGATATTATTGTTAGGCAGCGGTGGCCGTGAGCACGCCCTCGCATGGAAAATTGCTCAGAGTAGCAAATGTGAGAAACTATACATTGCCCCAGGCAACGCCGGTACAGGCAACTGTGGCGAAAACGTAGCCATGAAGGCTGACGACTTCGAGGCCATCAAGGATTTTGTGGTTGCAAAAGACATCAATATGGTGGTCGTAGGCCCTGAAGATCCTCTGGTGAAAGGCATCTACGACGAGTTGAAGGCTGATAGCCGCACGAAGGATATTCCCGTTATCGGACCTTCCAAGGCTGGGGCCGTACTCGAAGGTTCGAAAGACTTTGCGAAGGGTTTCATGCAGCGTCACAACATTCCCACAGCCCGTTATCAGACATTCGATGGCGAGCATCTGGAGGAAGGTCTGAAGTTTTTGGAGTCCCTTGAAGCTCCCTATGTATTGAAGGCTGACGGTCTCTGTGCCGGCAAGGGTGTACTGATCCTCCCCACCCTCGATGAAGCAAAGAAAGAGCTCAAGGATATGCTGGGCGGCATGTTCGGCAACGCATCTAGCCGCGTGGTCATTGAGGAATTCATGAGCGGCATCGAGTGTAGTGTATTCGTCCTGACAGATGGTCAGCACTATAAGATTCTTCCCGAGGCCAAGGACTATAAGCGTATCGGCGAGCACGACACAGGCCTGAATACTGGCGGTATGGGCAGCGTCACCCCCGTTCCTTTTGCCACGAAGGAGTGGATGCAGAAGGTGGAGGATCGTATCATCCGCCCCACCGTTGAAGGGCTGGCTTCTGAAGGTATCGACTACAAAGGCTTTATCTTCTTCGGACTTATCAACCGCACCAACACGCCAAGCCAGGAGCCAGAGCCCTATGTCATTGAATACAACTGTCGCATGGGTGACCCGGAGACTGAGAGTGTGATGCTCCGTTTGAAGAGTGACATCGTAGACCTCTTTGAGGGAGTGGCTAAGGGCGATCTCGACGAGCGTCCCATTGAATTCGATCCTCGTGCAGCCGTCTGTGTGATGCTCGTCTCTGGCGGTTATCCCCAGGCCTACAAGAAAGGTTATCCCATCAGCGGTATCGACCAAGTGGAGGGTTCTATCGTCTTCCACAGTGGCACAGCCCTGAAGGACGGTGAGGTCGTCACTGCCGGCGGTCGTGTCATCGCGGTTTCCTCGTATGGCAAGGATAAAGCCGAAGCCCTGCAGAAATCATTTGAAGAGGCCCAGAAGATCCAGTTCACTGACAAATACTTCCGTCGCGACATTGGCGCAGACCTGTAAAGAATCAGTTAGAAAGTGAAGAGGCTCCAAAACAAGATTGCGGGCAGCCGCACTTCTCTGCCTGTCGCCTTTGTCTATAGTGCAGTGGTATGGCTGTTGGCAGGACTGATACAGGATGGTTTGTGGTTACAGTATGGCTGTTTCGCGCTGTCAGCATTGTTGGTCATGAGAATGAACAACAGGAACTTGCTGATCCGCATCTTCAGCCGTTCTGTATCTGTTTCTTTCATCTTTCTGTTCTGTGCCGCCGTTTTTCTGTTTCATTCGTGGAAGGGAGGCATCGCACAGGTATGCGTCATTGCCTCACTTTTACTCCTCTTTGACTGTTATCAGGACAAAAGCGCCATCGAACGCACATACTACCTGTTCCTACTCTTGGGAATCGCCAGTTTCTTCGACATACATGTGTTTCTGTATGTACCCGTTTTCTGGCTCATGATGAAAGTGATAGTATACTCGATATGTTGGCGCACGTTCCTCTCATCCCTGCTTGGCCTGATAACTCCCTACTGGTTACTTGCCGGATGGGCCATCTACCATTACAGGGAATCATTCACAGACCACTTCACCCATGACTTTGTACCAGAAACCTTCTCATTCTCCTACGGTGTTGACGCTCTCTCCCCCATCCAAGTGGGCTTCATCCTCTTCACCGTCTTTCTGATGGTTTTCTGTAGCATCCATTTCATACGGAAAAGCTATCTCGATAAGATACGTGTAAGGCAACTGTACTATAGTTTCATCTTGCTGGCCGGCTATTCGCTACTGATCATCCTTCTGCTGCCGGATCATGAAGGGCTGGCCATTCGCGTACTGATTCTTGCCACGAGTCCGTTGTTGGGACATTTCATGGCTCTGACAAATACCAGACTGACCAACATAGCTTTCTGCATCTTGACAGTGGCCATCCTGCTGTTCACAGGCTTCAACTTATGGACTTCATCATCCATTTTCTAACCCATTACGGCTACTGGGGTATGTTACTGGCCGCCTTCCTCGCTGGCAGTTTCTTCCCCTTCTCCAGCGAAGCTGTGATGGTGGGACTGATAGCTACAGGTCTCGACCCCTGGATCTTGATGGTCTACGGCACCATCGGCAACGTACTTGGCAGCATCGTCAACTACGGTATAGGCCGCATGGGTAAGATGGAGTGGATAGAGAAATACCTGCACGTCAAGAAAAAAGACCTCGACAAGGCTCATCGTTTCCTGGCTGGCCGTGGTGCCTGGATGGGATTCTTTGCCTTTCTCCCCGTTCTCGGCAGTGCCATCACCATCGCCCTCGGCCTGATGCGCTCCAACATTGTCATCACCTTTATCGCTATCACGCTGGGCAAGATTTTCCGTTACATCGTCCTCATCTACGGTGCCGGACTGTTCATGTAACGTTAATTTATGTAGAGCGGCAGCAAATTCTTCACTATTCACTTTACTCTTTTCACTTCTTTTTCGTACCTTTGCAGCGCATAAAGAAATTAAACGTCAAATAAGCATATTAATCAGATGAAACAATTCAAATGGGTGGACAATGCCCTCGGGTGGCTTACTTTTCTGATTGCCGCCTTCGTCTATTGTTCCACAATCGAGCCGACAGCCTCGTTCTGGGACTGTCCTGAGTTTATCACTACTGGTTACAAGATGGAAATCGGCCACCCGCCAGGGGCACCGTTCTTCATGCTGACAGCGAATCTGTTCTCACAGTTTGCCAGCGATCCTACGCAGGTGGCCAAGATGGTCAACATCATGAGTGCCCTGATGTCAGCAACGTGTATCCTGTTCCTGTTCTGGAGCATCACACATCTGGTGCGCCGCCTGATGATCTCAGGCTGGAGTGAGCTGACATGGCCGAAGCTCATCACGATTGAGGCGTCTGGTCTTGTGGGAGCCCTGATCTACACCTTCAGCGATACCTTCTGGTTCTCTGCCGTCGAGGGTGAGGTCTATGCCTACTCTTCAGCCTTCACCGCCGTCGTGTTCTGGCTCATCCTGAAATGGGAGGATGTGGCCGACGAGCCTCACAGCGACCGTTGGCTGGTACTGATCATGTATCTGACAGGTATCTCCATCGGTGTCCACCTGCTGAACCTCTGCTGCGTCCCTGCCATCGGTCTGGTGTACTACTATCGCCGCTTCCCCGATGCCAACCTGAAGGGTTCGTTGGTGGCGTTATGCATCTCTGGCGTGATCCTGGCAGCCGTGCTCTATGGCGTCGTTCCTGGCATCATCACCGTTGGCGGATGGTTTGAGCTGTTCTTCGTCAACACGCTCGGATGTCCGTTCAACACGGGTGAGATCATCTATATCATCCTGCTGATTGGCATCGTCATCTGGGCCGTTTATGAAACCCAGACCCAGAAGCACAGCGTACGCAGACAGAACATCGCATTCCTCCTCTCCTTCGGCATGATGGGTATTCCCTTCTATGGTTGGGGATGGTCGGCATTCTTCATCGGTGTCGTCGTGTTGGCAGCGCTTTGGTTCGGTCTGAACTACAAGAAGGAGAAGAAATTGCTGGTAACGGCCCGTGCCAAGAATACCATCCTGCTCTGTATGCTGATGCTGATGGTCGGCTATTCCACTTATGCCGTCATCGTCATCCGTTCATCAGCCAACCCGCCGATGGATCAGAACTCTCCGGAGGACATCTTCACACTGGGTGACTACCTCGGACGTGAGCAGTATGGCCAGCGCCCCCTTTTCTACGGACAGGCCTATACCTCGCAGGTGGCACTTGAGAGCGACGGCAAATACTGCCGCCCCGTGATGAGCAAGGGCAAGCCCGTCTACCAGCGCAAGGAGAAGGCATCTGCCGACGAGAAAGACTCCTACTTCGTTGTTCGTACAAAAGACGAATACAAATACGCCCAGAACATGCTGTTCCCCCGCATGTACGATGCTGCCCATGCTGCGGCCTATGAGTCATGGATGGGAGGCGTCGACGGCACGGAGGTTCCTTATGATCGCTGTGGCGAACCCATGACCGTCAAAGTCCCCTCACAACTTGAGAATATCCGTTTCTTCCTCTCCTACCAGTGTAACTTCATGTACTGGCGCTACTTCATGTGGAACTTCGCCGGACGTCAGAATGACATTCAGGGTAATGGTGAGATGGAACATGGAAACTGGCTGACAGGATTCCCCATCATCGACAATGCCCGTCTCGGCAACCAGTCTCTGCTGCCTGACGAACTCAAGGAGAATAAAGGCCATAATGTATTCTACTGCATGCCTCTGATTCTGGGTCTATTGGGACTCTTCTGGCAGGCTTGGTACACCCGTAAGCGGAAGATACAGGTCGACGGCTCGGAGAAGACCATCGACGATCCCATTGGCATCCGCCAGTTCTGGGTAGTATTCTTCCTGTTCTTTATGACTGGTCTGGCCATCGTTGTCTACCTGAACCAGACTCCCATGCAACCCCGTGAGCGAGACTATGCTTACGCAGGATCCTTCTATGCCTTCGCCATCTGGTGCGGCATGGGCGTTGCAGCCATCATCGACTGGCTTGAGCAGACCTTCAAGAAGAATAATGTCATCATCGCCGCACTGGTAGGTCTGGCTTGTCTGGCCGTACCCATCCAGATGGCCTCACAGACATGGGATGACCACGACCGCTCAGGCCGTTATACCTGCCGCGACTTCGGACAGAACTATCTGATGACGCTTCAGGAAGAGGGCAACCCCATCATCTTCACCAACGGCGACAACGACACCTTCCCGCTCTGGTACAATCAGGATACCGAAGGCTTCCGTACCGACGCCCGCGTCTGCAACCTGTCTTATCTGCAGACCGACTGGTATATCGACCAGATGATACGCCCGGCCTACGACTCTCCGTCGCTGCCCATCTCCTGGAACCGTCTGGAATACTGTGCTGGTACGAACGAATACGTACAGGTTGAACCCGCGCTGAAGGAGCAGGTCATCCAGCTCTATCAGGATCAGCCGGAAGAGGCGCGCCAGCAGTTTGGCGACGAGCCCTTCGAGCTGAAGAACATCCTGAAGTACTGGGTACGTTCCACCAACAAGGATTTCCACGTCATTCCCACCGACACCGTCTATATGACCATCGACAAGGAAGCCGTCCGCAAGAGTGGCATGATGATGGCCGCCGACTCCATCCCCGACCGTATGGTCATCTCGCTCAAGGGCAAGAGCGCCCTCTACAAAGGCGACCTGATGATGCTGGAGATGATTGCCAACGCCAACTGGACAAGGCCCATCTACGTAGCCCTGACCGTAGGACAGGAGAACTACATGAACCTTGGCGACAACTTCGTGCAGGAGGGTCTGGCCAACCGTATCACACCGTTCACCACCAAGGCCGACGGTGCGAAGGACTTCGATACGGCTAAGACCTACGACAACGTCATGAACAAGTTCAAGTTCGGCGGTGTCAGCCAGAAAGGCATCTACCTCGACGAGACGGTCATGCGCATGTGCTACACCCACCGTCGGCTCTTTGCCTCACTGGCCCAGCATCTCGTTGATGAAGGACAGACAGAGAAGGCCAAGAAGGTACTGGCCAAGTGTGAGAAGGAACTCCCCGACTATAACATTCCGCATGATTACCAAAGCGGTTCTGTAGATCTGGCCCGATGCTATGCAAAGACCGGGCAGACAGAAAAAGCCCAGCGTCTCATCGACGAGCTATGGCTGAAGTCCAGCCAGTATCTCCTGTGGTACATGTCGTTCGATGGTCCCCGCTTCAAGAGCAATCAGCACGATTGTCTGATCCAGTTCTATATCCTTGAGCAGATCCTCAAGATACAGGATATGGTCAGCGAGAAAGAGGCTGACAAGAAATCAGAACAGCTGGATAGCATGATGGGTATCTATCAGACCAAGGGAGGAGGAGCCGAGGAGTAGTTTACAGATTACGGTAATAGATGTTCATTGAGCAACCCGCCATCTACCTCCGCTGGCTCTATCCGAAAGCCTACTGGAGAATGGACCGTCACGAGAAGGCAGTCTACCTGACCTTCGACGACGGTCCCATCCCCGAGGCAACACCCTTTATCCTCGACACGCTGAAGGCGTTCGGGGTGAAAGGCACTTTCTTCATGGTGGGTGACAACGTGCGCAAACATCCGGAACTCTACGAGCGCATCATCGCCGAGGGTCACCAGGTGGGTAATCATACCCACAATCACATGATAGGCCTCACCCACACCATCAAGGAATACAGCTACAACGTTGAGAAGGCCAATGCCTACATCCACAGCCACTACGTGCGTCCGCCCCACGGTTGGATGCGCCTGGCTCAGTATGCCTGGCTAAGCCGCAAGTACAAGATCGTGATGTGGGACCTCGTCACCCGCGACTACTCCAAATGGATGACGGCCGCCGACGTGGTCAATAATATAAAAAGGTACGCGCGTAACGGCTCCATCATCACCTTCCACGACTCGCTGAAGAGCATCGACAAGCTCCGCACAGCCCTCCCCGCCTCTATCCAATGGCTACGAGACCAGGGCTATGACTTCAAGACCTTCCCCTGATTATTTAACACAGAGAACAGACAAACCCCTAAAGACCAGATAACAATGAAAAAATTACTAACAATCGGCTTATTAACAGCCACATTCGCAACAGCAATGAACGCACAACCCAAACTTGCCTCCGATAACATCGACGAGGTACTCAAGGCCATGACCCTTGAAGAGAAAGCCAAACTACTCGTTGGCGGTGCAAACAACTTCTTTGGCGCCAATGCCGTCGTAGGCGGTGAGGCCGACCTCGTGGCAGGTGCCGCAGGTACTTCGCCAGCCATCCCGCGTCTCGGCATCCCTGCCACCGTCCTCACCGACGGCCCTGCCGGCGTGCGTATCAACCCCACCCGCAAGGGTACCGACAAGACCTACTATGCCACAGCCTTCCCCATCGGCTCGTGTCTCGCCTCTACGTGGAACACCGAACTCGTAAGCAAAGTGGGCCAGGCCATCGGCAACGAGACCAAGGAGTACCGTTGCGACGTAATCCTCGGCCCAGGCATGAACCTGCATCGCAACCCGCTCTGCGGCCGTAACTTCGAATACTATTCCGAAGACCCCCTGCTGACGGGTAAGATTGCTGCCGCCTATATCCAGGGTGTGCAGAAGGAAGACGTGGGCGTATCGGCCAAGCACTTCGCCGTGAACTCTCAGGAGACCGACCGTACTGCCGTCGACGAGCGTGTCAGCCAGCGTGCCGCCCGTGAAATCTACCTGCGCGGCTTCGAGATTGCCGTCCGCGAGAGCGATCCCTGGACCATCATGGCCTCCTACAACCAGGTGAACGGTCAGTACTCGATGGGTAACCACGACCTGCTGACGAAGATCCTGCGCGAGGACTGGGGCTATAAGGGCATCGTGATGACCGACTGGATCGGCATCCGCGAGGGTCTGCCCACCATCTCGGAGGTACATGCCGGCAACGACCTCATGGAGCCCGGACAGCCTGCTCAGGTGGAGGAGATCATCAAGGGCGTCAAGGAGGGTAAGCTCGATATCGCCGATGTGGACCGCAACGTGCGCCGTATGCTCGAATACATCGTGAAGACACCCAGCTTCCGCCAATATCCCGCCTCCAACGATCCCGACTTCAAGGCCCATGCCGCCATCACCCGTCAGAGTGCCGCCGAGGGTATCGTCCTCCTCAAAAATAACGGAGCATTACCTTTCCGCACAGAAGGTAATCATAATTCTCAATTCTCAACTCTCAATTCTCAATTGATAAAAACCGTTGCTTTGTTTGGCGAGAACTCCTACGACTTCCTGAGCGGAGGTACAGGTTCCGGCTGTGTGCATCCTCCTTACGTGGTTGATATGCTTCAGGGCCTTGAGAACGCAGGCATCAAATCTAGTGCGACCCTCACGGATATCTACCGCAAGTACATCGACTATGCACGCATCAAGTTCCAGGCTGAGCGTCATCCAGCCAAGTGGTTCCAGACCGAGATGATGGGCCAGCAGAAGTATCCCGAGATCAGCCTCTCCCCCATCGCCATCAACAAGGAGGTACAGGCTGCTGACGCCGCCATCATCACCATCGGCCGTCAGGCTGGTGAGGGCATCGACCGCGATATCGACACCGAGTTCAACCTCATTCCCGAGGAGCGGGCGCTCATCGTCGATGTGTGCAACGCCTTCCACGCAGCAGGCAAGCCCGTCATCGTCATCATCAACTCCGGCTCCGTCATCGAGACAGCCTCCTGGAGCGGCTATCCCGATGCCATCCTCTGCGCCTGGCAGCCAGGCATGGAGGGCGGGAACTCCATCGCCGACCTGCTCACAGGTAAGGTGAATCCCTCCGGCAAGCTCACGATGACCTGGCCCATCGCAGCCACCGACCACGCTTCAACGAAGAACTTCCCCGGCAACATCGACGACTACACCTTCCAGATGATGGTCGGCAACAAGATGCCTGTCCCAGGCCATGCCTACACCAACCACGAGGAAGACATCTACGTCGGTTACCGCTTCTTCGATACCTTCAACAAAGAGGTGGCCTATCCCTTTGGCTTCGGCCTCAGCTACACCACATTCGCCTTCTCGAAGCCAGTAGTGAAACTCTCAACTCTCAACTCTCCGCTCGGCCAAAGGCCGCTTGCTACCAAAGGGACGCAAGAACTCTCAACTGTCCAAGTCTCCATCACTGTCAAGAACACAGGCGCTGTCTCTGGCAAGGAGGTGGCACAGGTCTATGTCCAGGCCCCGAAGGGCCGTCTGGAGAAGCCCGTTCAGGAGCTGAAGGCCTTCGCCAAGACGCGCGAGCTGCAGCCTGGTGAGAGTCAGACGCTCACGATGACCATCCCTGTACGCGACCTGGCCTCTTTCGACGAGGCCGGCAGTCAGTGGATTACCGAGGACGGCACCTACACCTTCCGCATCGGATCATCAAGCCGAGACATCGCCGCTACCGCCCAGCTGAAGATTGCTGAATATACGGAAAAGACCACCAACGCCCTCGCTCCCCAGCAGCCGTTGAAGCTACTCAAACAATAACACATAAGGAAGAGGATAGGTGACGACCTATCCTCTTCCTTTTTACTCAAACGTTTTCATGAGTTTTTCGGGTGAAAAAAGTACAACGTATAGAATTAGTTCGTAACTTTGCACCGACAAAACAAACAAACAACATTAAAAAGAATAACAGCTATGAGTAAGAAATTTGTAATCGGAGATCGTTTAAAGGATGAGTGGATTTCAGTTCTGGACACTGAGAAGAAGAAGCTCGAGTTTACCAACCACCTGGCCAGCGCCAAGGAGTATCTGCAGGAGGAAGACGCACAGATAAGCCTCCAGAAGATTCAGGAGACAGGCTATTTCAGCGACCTGCAAATCTATATGAAGGAGGACAACAAGGCGTACAAGATAGACGAGAACGACTCATTCCAGTAAACCACAAAAAAAGCTCCCCGGAAAGGGAGCTTTTTCTTTGATGGCTTATACCCTGGGCTTTCTAAGGACCCACTCCATATAATAGCCGATGCCAGCCTTGCCGGCATCATAGCCCAGCCAGCCTAAGATGTGGTTGGTGACAAACTGCTCAGGCATCAGGGCATACTGGAGCTTCCACAGCCAGGGACGGTTCATCGTCCAGTTCGCACTACGCTGCAAGTGTTTCAGGTCGGGAAGGGTTTCCTGCGTGTAATCCGTCGTCTGCTCAATCTCAAACCCACAGTTGGTGTAATGGGTGTTAAGCTCTTCCAGCGACTCGAACAAGGCTGCCGACCCTCCCTTCGACGTCAGCGTGATGGCCATCTGGATCTTGGGATCGTAGGTCTCAAAGCGATCTGCGAGGGCATAGTCGAAGATGATCATCACGCCACCGGGTTTCAGCACGCGATAGACCTCGCGATAAATCTTCTCTTTATCGGTATTATGAACAATGGTCTCAACGGCGTAACACACATCAACGGAGTTGTCGGCCAGTTGAGGGATACTGCTGTAGTCTTGCTCGTAAATGGTCACATTCCCGGGCATCTGGTCCTTCTTGAGAGGGATCAGGTCGACACCGACAAAGCGAGACTTGGGAAAACCGTGAGCAAGATACAGGAGATTGGCCCCTTGTCCGCAGCCTAACTCCAGCACGAGGTCTCCGTCCTTGATATGATCGGCAATCGCATCAGGCTGATGATAAATATCCTCATCGGTAAAAGTGCCGCTCTTGGAAATCCTGAAGTGCATGAAGCCATCTTGCGAATGGAAGACCTTGTAGGCCCAATGACTGACCTTGAAATAGTTGCGTATCTGAGCCAAGGAATTTTTCTCGCCGTTTATCAACTTCTCCAGGTCGATGAACTTAGACATCCTGTCTACCTTGGAATGAATTTGATAAATATAGTACCCTTTGTTCATAATTGATAATGGAAAATTTATAATTGACAAATAAAGATTATCCGCAGCGAACTGCGGATAATCTCTGATTATTACTCCTTGTCCAAGAGTATCTTCATCATCTCGACAGCAGCCTTCGCGACGGAAGTACCAGGTCCGAAGATGGCGGCGACACCAGCCTTGTAAAGGAACTCATAGTCCTGGGCAGGAATCACACCACCGGCGATGACCATAATGTCCTCGCGACCCAGTTTCTTCAGTTCCTCGATCAGCTGCGGGATGAGCGTCTTGTGACCAGCTGCCAATGAAGAGGCACCAACCACATGGACATCGTTCTCAACAGCCTCGCGGGCAGCCTCGGCAGGTGTCTGGAACAAGGGTCCCATATCCACGTCGAAACCACAGTCGGCATAACCCGTTGCCACAACCTTTGCACCACGGTCGTGACCGTCCTGACCCATCTTGGCGATGAAGATACGCGGACGACGACCTTCCTTCTCTGCGAACTCGTCGGTCAGCTTGCAAGCCAACTCGAACTCGCTGTCGTTCTTTGATTCTGAACTATACACGCCTGAAATTGTTCTGATTACTGCTTTATAACGGCCCACGATCTCTTCGCAGGCATCTGAAATCTCACCCAGAGTACAACGGAGCTGTGCTGCCTTGACGGCGAGGTCGAGCAGGTTGTTCTCACTCTTCTTACCCTCGTTGAACTCACGGACACATTCGGTGATAGCCTTGAGAGCTGCCTGGCAGGCTGCCTCGTCGCGCTTACTGCGAACCTCCTTCAGGCTCTCCTCCTGCTGCTTGCGAACAGCGGTGTTATCCACCTCAAGGATGTCGATAGGATCCTCATGCTCCAGACGATACTTATTGGTACCCACGATAGTCTGAACGCCAGAGTCGATACGAGCCTGTGTACGGGCGGCAGCCTCCTCGATACGCATCTTAGGCAGACCGGTCTCGATAGCCTTAGCCATACCACCGAGCTTCTCAATCTCCTGAATGTGCTCCCAAGCCTTATGCACCAACTCGTTGGTCAAGGTCTCTACATAGTAGCTGCCAGCCCACGGGTCGATCTGCTTGCAGACCTTCGTCTCATTCTGGATATAGATCTGGGTGTTACGGGCGATACGAGCCGAGAAGTCGGTAGGCAGCGCGATGGCCTCGTCGAGGGCGTTGGTGTGCAACGACTGGGTGTGACCCAGCACAGCAGCCATAGCCTCGATACAGGTACGGCCTACGTTGTTGAACGGATCCTGCTCTGTCAATGACCAACCAGAGGTCTGTGAGTGGGTACGCAGAGCCAGAGACTTCGGGTTCTTGGCGCCGAAGCTCTTCACGATTTTGGCCCACAACAGACGACCTGCACGCATTTTTGCTATTTCCATGAAGTGGTTCATGCCGATGGCCCAGAAGAAGCTGAGTCGTGGAGCAAAAGCATCCACGTCGATGCCTGCGTTGACACCAGTACGCAGATAGTCCATACCGTCGGCTAGGGTGTAAGCCAACTCGATGTCAGCCGTAGCACCAGCCTCCTGCATATGGTAACCAGAGATAGAGATCGAGTTGAACTTCGGCATCTTCTGAGAAGTGTACTCGAAGATATCGGCGATAATCTTCATCGAGAATGCAGGCGGATAGATATAGGTGTTACGCACCATGAACTCCTTCAGGATATCGTTCTGGATGGTTCCGGCCATCTCCTCCAACTGAGCACCTTGCTCCAGACCAGCTACGATGTAGAAGGCCAGGATAGGCAGCACGGCACCGTTCATGGTCATAGACACAGACATCTTGTTCAAGGGGATACCACTAAACAAGACCTTCATGTTCTCCTCGTTACAGATACTCACGCCAGCCTTACCGACATCGCCCACCACACGGGCATTATCGGGGTCGTAACCACGGTGTGTAGGCAGGTCGAAGGCAACGGAAAGACCCTTCTGACCAGAAGCGAGGTTACGGCGATAGAAAGCGTTTGACTCCTCAGCGGTGGAGAATCCGGCATACTGACGGATGGTCCAAGGCTTGAAGGGGTACATCATAGAATACGGACCACGGAGATAAGGGGGAATACCTGCCGTAAAGTCGAGGTGTTCCATACCTTCGAGGTCTTCCTTCGTATAGACGGGGCGCACCTCGATATGCTCGGGGGTCTTCCAGTTCTCTACGATTCCATTGTCTTTAATCCACTTGGCACCATTCTGAGCCTTGATGCCTGCATAGATATCAATATCTTTAAATTGTTTACGCATAATTCAAGTCTCCTATTCTTTAGATACCAAGTTTCTGATTATATTCTTTCAAAGTCTCCAGCACGTTGCACTTCACGTGAACAAAGTTCTCAATGCCGGCAGCCTTCAGATCCTCCATGCAAGCAGGTGCACCAGCCACGACAAACATAGCACGGCCATCGAGATACTTGAAGGCAGGGATAGCGTACTCAGCATACTCATCGTCGGATGAGCAGATGACCACGATGTCGGCCTTAGCCTCAAGCGCAGCATCGACACCCTCCTCAACGGTCTTGAAGCCGAGGTTATCGATCACCTTATAGCCAGCACAAGCCAGGAAGTTGCACGAGAACTGTGCACGGGCCTGACGCATGGCGAGGTTACCGATGGTGAGCATGAAGGCCGTAGGCACTTTGGTCTCTTCGGTATGGATGCGGAGATCCTCGAAGTCGGCAGCCAGACGCGTGCTTTCAATAGCCTTGAACGGACGCTCGCAATCCTCTTGATTCTGTCCGCAGCAGCAACCACAAGCCTTCGCCTTCTTACCCTCACTCTTCTCAGTGAAGTTGGGGAACTGGTTGGTACCCAGCAGGAACTCCTTGCGCTTGGCAGCATCGCCATGACGCTTCACGTTGGTGGCGTTGATGTCGTCCTGGATGGTTCCGGCCTTCACGGCAGCCAGGAAGCCTCCCTCCTCTTCTACCTTCAGGAACAACTTCCAGGCCTCAGTAGCCAGTGCATCAGTCAGGTGCTCAATATAGTAAGAACCTGCTGAAGGATCAACGATGCGGTCGAAATGGCTCTCCTCCTTGATCAGCAGCTGCTGGTTACGGGCGATACGCTCCGAGAAATCAGTAGCCTCCTCGTAAGGAGCATCGAACGGTGTTACCACCATGGAGTGAACACTACCCAAAGCGGCACTCATCGCCTCGGTCTGCGAACGGAGCAGGTTGACATAGCTGTCAAACAACGTCTGATTATAAGTAGAGGTCGTGGCGTTGATGATCATCTTGCAAGCGCAATCGCACTTGGGTTCATACTGCTTCACAATCTGAGCCCACAACAGGCGTGCTGCACGGAACTTAGCAATCTCCATGAAGTAGTTCTCCGAGATACCCATGTTGAACTTGATGCTCTTGGCAGCGAGGTCTACATCGACACCGGCATCCGTCAACTGCTGCAGATACTCATTTCCCCAAGCCAAAGCATAGCCCAGTTCCTGAACGATATAGGCACCGGCATCGTTGAGGGCATCGCTGCTCACAGCGATACAGCGGAACTGAGGATACGCCTTCAGAGCCTCCACGAGTTTCGGGGCCACCTCCAGAATCGGAGTGACATCCTTGCCCTTCATCACCATCTTGGCCATCGGGTCGAACTCGATAGAGCCTACCACCTTTTCCTTGTCGTAGCCCTTCTTGTCGAAGTAAGCCACGAGGATCTCTGCCAGTTCGACAGCATGACGCGGACATGTGGCGAAGTTCACCTCGACGATATCACAGAGGATATTGTCGAGCAAAGCCTCCACAGTCTCTTTGCTCACCAGTTTGCCTGACAACTTAAAGCCCAGTGAGTCGATACCCTTGTTCAGGATGTCGAGTGCCTTGGCATTAGCAGCCTTGGGATCGTCAACCACGATGTTCTGGCGTACATACCACACGTTTGAGTCCTTCTTGTTACCACGCACGAACGGGAACTCTCCGGGGAGAGCGTCGGGGGTTTTCAGATTCGCCAGATCTTCACGACGATAGAAGGGCTGTACATTAAAACCTTCATTTGTTCTCCATACCAAGCGCTTCTGGAAGTCTGCGCCCTTCAAGTCAACCTCGATCTTGTCGAGCCATTCCTGACGGGTCGGAGCAGTAAACTCGGTAAAGAGTTTCTCTTTGTTTGCCATAGTTAAAAACGTCTATTAATTATATAAGTTTGTTTTTAGTCCCACTTAACAGACCGCAAAGATACAAACTTTTTAGCCAAATCGTCCAATTGAATTGTGAAAGAAATAAAAAAACGGTTTATATTCAAAATTTACTGCACAAAATTGCATAATATGAGCAATTTTTGAGTACCTTTGCAGCCGAATTTGAGAGAATTGTTTAAAATTGCAGGATATGGAATCATTTCAATGGCTGAAAGACTTGTTCGTGACCACCGACTCTGTGGCACATATTGTTTTGCTTTATGCCATCGTCATTGCCATCGGTGTGTATTTGGGTAAGATCAAGGTCTTTGGCGTCTCCCTGGGTGTCACCTTCGTACTCTTCGCAGGTATTCTGGCTGGTCATATCGGATTCACAGCCCCCACCTCCATCTTGACATTCATGCAGGACTTCGGCCTGATCCTCTTCGTGTTCATGATCGGTCTACAAGTAGGCCCAGGCTTCTTTGAAAGCTTCGGCACGGCAGGTATCAAACTCAACGGTCTGGCGGCCATGGCTATTTTATTAAATATCCTGGTGATGTTCGCCTGTTATTATATTTTCTTCGACACCAACAATACAGCCACTCTGCCTATGATGGTGGGTACACTATACGGTGCCGTGACGAACACCCCCGGACTTGGTGCTGCCAACGAGGCCCTGAATACGGTATTCTCCAACGGCAGTGCCCCACAGATTGCCTCGGCCTATGCCTGTGCCTACCCTCTGGGTGTGCTGGGCATCATCGGTGCTACTATATTAATAAGGTACGCATGTAAAATAAAGTTAGAGGAAGAGGAACAGCGACTGAAGGCGATGGAAGAGACGAACACCAACAAGAAACCCTATAAGATGCATCTGGAGGTGACGAACAAATATCTGGAGGGCAAGACTCTGTTGCAGGTACACGACTTCCTGAACCGCGACTTCGTGGTATCACGCCTTGTCCATGCAGGTGAGTTATGCATCCCCAACCGCGACACCGTGTTCCATGTGGGCGACCAGATGCTCATCGTCTGTGCGGAAGCTGACCAAGAGGCTATCATGGCTTTCATTGGTCCGAAGCTTGACATCGACTTCGAGCAGCAAGACCAGCCGCTGGCCTGTAAGCGCATCCTTATCACCAATCCGAAGATCAACGGCAAGACACTTGCCTCGATGCACTTCTCCAGCGTCCATGGTGTCAACGTGACCCGCGTCACCCGTCACGGCATGGACCTCTTCGCCTCTGCCGGATTACCCCTGCAGGTAGGCGATAAGATCATGGTTGTAGGTCCTGAGGATGCCGTGGACCGTGTGGCCAGCCAGATGGGTAACTCTACACGCCGTCTGAATGCGCCAAACATTGCCACCATATTCGTGGGCATCTTCCTCGGACTGATCTTCGGATCGTTACCCTTTGCCATTCCCGGCATGCCAGTACCCGTGAAACTGGGTCTGGCAGGTGGTCCGCTGATCGTCGCCATTCTCATTGGACGTTACGGCTACAAGATCCACCTGGTGACCTATACCACCACCTCGGCAAACATGATGCTGCGCGAGATAGGTCTCGTACTCTTCCTCGCTTCCGTGGGTATCAAGGCGGGAGCAGGTTTCTTTGAGACGGTCATCGAGGGCGACGGTCTGCTATATGTGCTCACGGGCTTCCTCATCACCGTCATCCCCATCCTGATTATCGGTCCCATTGCCCGTCTGCGCCACAATTTCAACTACTTCACCATTGCGGGCATGATTGCCGGCACATACACCGATCCTCCTGCATTAGCCTACGCCAATAGCATCTGTTCGAAGGAGGCACCTGCACTCGGCTACTCGACGGTCTATCCGTTAGCCATGTTCCTGCGCATATTCACCGCCCAGATCATCATACTGTTCTTCTGCGGGTAGATGGAATACTCAGATTACTCAGATCATATAATAATACACCAATCAAAAAATGAACAAAGCCAAACTTCTGCTTAGCGGTTTATTGCTGGCAAGCGCCTCGGCGGTGATGGCTCAGGGAGCCAGAAATATCCGCCTGAATGAGGTGATGACCAACAATACCGCCAGCATTCAGGATGAATACGGACAGCGTGAGGCGTGGATAGAGTTGGAGAACACCTCGTTCACCACCTACAACATCCGCGGCATGTACCTCACCACCGACCGTAGTGTCCTCAATCCTCAGATGAGCGTGCCTGAGCGCA